>JBEENF010000037.1:0-15409 GCA_041192325.1 Verrucomicrobiota bacterium | reverse complement strand
TCCGCGGCCCTCGCCGAACTTTCGTCCGTCGCCGACCCCGCCGTCCGCAGTGTCCTCGCAAAGTTCACCGTGCCGGCAGGCGCCGGCGTGCGCTCCGGGCAATTTGCCCGCGTCCTCTTAACGGGCACGCCAGTTCGCTCCCTGTTCGCCCCGACCGCTGCGCTCGCTCCGTTGGGACAGATGGAACGCATTTTTGTCGCTTCCCAAGATAACCGCGCCGTCCTCCGGCTCGTGAAATCGGGCGCGATCGTGGCCGGGCGCACTGAAATTCTCACCGGCCTTGATGACGGCGAACGCGTGATCGTGGAGCCGCCAGCCGGTCTTCGCGAAGGCCAAATCTTGGAGATTCTCCCGTGAGGTCCCCCGCCGCCTCTCCTCTCACTGGTCCGGCAAAATACGGTTTTGCCGGTCGCATGGCATCGGTCTTCATCGACTCCAAGCTCACGCCCATCGTCGTCGCCGCTTCTCTGCTGCTCGGCTTCTTCTCGATCCTCATGCTCCCCCGCGAGGAGGAGCCGCAGATCAAGGTGCCGATGATCGACGTCCTGGTCGCCATGCCCGGCGCCTCCACTGCGGAGGTGGAGAACCGCGTTACGCGCCCGATGGAAAAGTTTCTCTGGGAGATTCCCGGCGTCGAATATCTCTATTCCACCGCCTCGCCCGGCGGCAACATGACGGTCGTCCGCTTCAAGGTCGGCACCGACCTCGAAGCGGCGCTCATTCGCCTGAACCAAAAACTTCAGGCCAATTTTGATCGCATCCCCCCTGGCGTCACGCCTCCGCTCGTGAAGCCCCGGACCATTGACGACGTTCCGATCCTCGCCGTCACCTTCCATAGCACGCGTTACGATCACGCCACCCTCCGCCGCGTCGCGGTGCAGGTGGACGACGTCGTCAAAGCGCTGCCCGCCGTCGCCGAGACCACGCTGATCGGTGGGCAGACCCGCCAGATTCGCGTCGCCCTCGACCCTTCCCGGCTCGCCTCGCGCAACCTCAGCCCCGCCAACCTCGTGCCGATGCTCCAGCAGGCCAACGCCCAAACGCACACCGGCGCGCTCGCTTCGGCCAACCAGGAAACTCTCCTGCAAACGGGCACGTTTTTCCGTGATGCCCGCGAGGTCGGCGCGGTGGTCGTCGGGGTGGCCGACGGTCGCCCAGTCTACCTCCGCGACGTCGCCACGATCACCGACGGTCCGGCCGAACCCACTGACTACGTGCTCTTCGGTCACGGCGGGATCGCCGCCGCCACCGAAGAGGCTGCAGTCACCCTCAGTCTCGCTAAACGCCCCGGCGCCAACGCGGTCGACGTCGTCACCGCTGTGGTCGCCAAGATCGACTCCCTCAAGGGGGCGCTTATCCCCGCCGATATTGCGGTCTCCATCACCCGCGATTACGGCGCGACGGCCGCCGAAAAATCCAACGAACTACTCCTCCACATGGGCATCGCCGTCTTCGGCGTCGCCGTGCTCATCCTCCTCTTCCTCGGTTGGCGGGAGTCGATCGTCGTACTCCTCGCGATTCCGGTCACCCTCGGGCTGACCCTGCTCGTGTTCTACCTTTACGGTTACACGCTCAACCGCATCACGCTCTTCGCGCTGATCTTCTCCATCGGCATCCTGGTCGACGATGCGATCGTTGTCGTCGAAAACATCGTGCGCCACATGGGCCTGCCGAGTTGCCGCCGCAAGCGTCTGCTCCAGATCGCCATCGAGGCGGTCGATGAAGTCGGCAACCCCACCATCCTCGCCACGCTCGCCGTCATTGCCGCCGTGCTCCCGATGGCTTTCGTCAGCGGCCTGATGGGCCCTTACATGCGCCCGATTCCAATCGGTTCCAGCGCGGCGATGGTTTTCTCGCTGCTCGTCGCGTTTGCCGTCACCCCGTGGGCCGCCCTGCGCATGCTTCGGGGCCACCACGCGAAGCCCAGCGCCGGAGCCGCCGCCCTCGCGGACGCGCCGCTTTCCGCTGAAACGGAGGCCGCCGAGGAGTCCATCTCCGAAAATGCGTTCACCCGCCTCTATCAACGCGTCATGGGGCCGCTCCTTGCGCACCGTGCCCTGCGCTGGGCTTTTCTCATGGTAGTCGCCGCCGTGACCGTGGGCTCGATGGGGCTCGTCGGGATCGGCGCCGTAAAGGTCAAGATGCTGCCGTTCGACAACAAGTCGGAGTTCCAAATCATTCTGAACTTCCCCGAAGGCACGACGCTGGAGCAAAATGCCCGGGCCACCCGGGAAATCGCGGCAGCCGTCCGCATCGAACCCGAAGTGCGCGACTACCAAGTCTACGCCGGCATTGCCTCGCCGTATAATTTCAACGGCCTCGTCCGGCACTACTTCTTGCGCCGCGGTCCAACCGTGGCCGACATCCAGATTAATCTACTCCCGAAACACGAACGCGCGGCGCAGAGCCACGAGATCGCAAAGCGGATCCGCCCGCGCGTCGCCGCCATCGCTGAAAAATACGGCGCGGCGGTCGCCGTCGCCGAGGTTCCGCCGGGGCCGCCCGTACTCCAAACCATTGTCGCCGAAATCTACGGCCCCACCGAGGAGTCCCGACTCAAACTCGCCGCCAAGGTGCGCGAAATCTATCGCGCGGCGCCCGGCGTCGTTGACATCGACTGGTATGTCGAAGGCCTGCAGCCGAAGACGATTCTCCGCGTCGACAAGGAAAAGGCCGCGCTCCACGGCATCACCGAAGCCGCCATCGCCCGGACCATCCAACTCGCCGCGCAAGGCTACCCCGTCACCCTGCTCCATTCCCCGGCGGAGCGCGAAGACGTCAAGGTCGTCCTCGAACTCCCCCGCGCCCTGCGCGCCCGTCCCGAAAATTTACTGTCCCTCTCCGTGCGGTCCGGGATGAACCCGGCCGCACCGCTCGTTCCGCTGAGCGAACTCGTTACCATCGAGCAAACTCTCGGCGACCGAAACATCTACCGGAAGAACCTGCAAAATGTGATCTACGTTACCGCCGATGTGGCCGGAGTCGTCGAGAGTCCGGTCTACGCGATTCTCGATATGAACAAAGCGGTCGCCAAACTCGATGGCCGCGACTTCGGCGGCTCCACTGGCCAGGTCGAACTGTTCAATATTTCCATGCCCACCGACGACCGTGAACCGGCCATCAAATGGGACGGCGAGTGGCAGGTGACGCTCGAAGTCTTCCGCGACCTCGGCCTCGCCTTCGGCGCGGTCTGCATCCTGATCTACATGCTTATGGTCGGCTGGTTCAAAAACTACACCACGCCGCTGATCGTGATGACCGTGATTCCGTTTTCGCTGGTCGGCATTATGCCCGCCCATGCCGCGATGGGCGCCTTCTTCACGGCCACCTCCATGATCGGCTTCATGGCCGGCGCCGGCATCGTGGTCCGCAATTCCATCATCCTGGTTGACTTCATCGAGCTCCGTCTGAGCCACGGCCGTACGCTGGCCGAAGCTTGCGTCGAATCCGGCGCCGTCCGCTTCCGCCCGATGTTGCTCACGGCCCTCGCCGTCGTGGTCGGCGGACTCGTGATTCTCGCCGACCCGATTTTCCAAGGCCTCGCGATCTCCCTCGTCTTTGGCGCGATCGCGTCGCTCCTCATCAGCCCACTCGCTGTGCCGCTCATCTACTACATGTCGCACGCCAAGCTTGCCGGTTCTCAAACATCAGTACGGCGCCGCACCTCCGCTCCGGCCCCCGCGAAGGACGAAAAATGCGACGTCGTTTCATGACCTCCTCAAGATGATCAAAGCCGTGTTCCCTTCCGCTCCCCGATCGTCGCCAGCCCGCGGCGCGGCGCGGGTCAGTTCCGGCCATGCCATTCTCGTCGACGTCCGCGAGTCAGGTTAGTGGGCCGAAGGCAGCGCCAAGGGCGCGCACCTTTGGTCGCTCGGCGACCTCACCGGCTCACGCCCCCAATGGAAACGGTTCCTCGATGGCGCCGCACGCCGGTCTCCACCGCCGAAATCCAGGTCTCCGCGTGCGTCGAAGAGACGTTCTCGCCGCGGGCAACTTATCCCTGCATCGAATGGTTGGCCGAGCCAAACCGACTTTGACGCGATCAGCAAATCAAGCGCGCGTTTAACCATTCCGTCCGCGATACTCGCTTTCAGCATGAACAATTTTTGGGACCAACGTTATTCCGCCGCCGATTATGTCTACGGCACCGCGCCCAACTCCTTTGTTGCCGCCATGGCTCCCCGGATTCCGGCCGGCCCGGTGCTGTGTCTCGCGGAAGGCGAAGGGCGCAATGCCGTGCACCTCGCGCAACTCGGGCATGCAGTGACCGCGGTCGACCAATCTGCAGTCGGTCTCGCCAAAGCCGCGCGGCTCGCCACCGAGCAGGGCGTCGCGCTCACCACCATCGCCGCCGATCTTGCGAATTTCGCGATCAAGCCGGGAGCGTGGGCGGGAATCGCGGCCACCTTTGGGCATCTGCCTCCGTTGGTGCGGCGCAAGGTGCACGCTCAGGTTGTGGCGGGCTTGCAACCGGGAGGGGTTTTTATCCTCGAAGCCTACACCCCGGCGCAACTCGCCTTGGGCACGGGCGGGCCCAAGGAGAGGGAAATGTTGATGACGCTGCCGGAGCTGCGGGAGGAACTGACGGGGTTGGAGTTCGAGCACGCCCGCGAATGCGAGCGCGAAGTGATTGAGGGCGTCTACCACACAGGGCGCGCCGCCGTCGTGCAAATTCTGGCCCGCAAGCCGGTTTGAACGTAAGCGCAACTCATCGCCGGCGGGTGTTTGCGCTGCCATCGCCCCGAAACTCCGAAGCTACTTTGCCGGTCGCGGGCGCGAGAGGTGAGAAGGAAGTTCACAGGTTCTGAGGCGAATCTGGCTGGCGCCGTTCCCGTGCGTTATGGTGAAGAATCAGCGCCGACGACGCCGGGACCGATCATTCGGCATCCGGACGCCCCCTCCGCGCCTTAATGCCCGCGCGATGCTTCTTCGATTGCATCATGCGGATCTTTTGGCCGCGGGATTTCTGCCGGTTTCGACGGCGCCCTTGCTCCCGTTCATCTGTCTGCTTGGCACGTTCCGCACGTTGCCGCTCCTCCAATTTCACACACAGCTCCGTCCAGGCCCTATCCCGATTGGCCGATTGCGAGCGCCCGCTCTGGCACCTCGTCTCAATACCCGTGGGACGATGGCGCAACCACACACAGGAACTGGTCTTCTGCAGCTTCTGCCCGCCGTGACCCGAGCCGAGGATGAACCGTTCCTCCACGTCCGAAATCTTCACCCCGAGAGCCGCCAACCTGACTTCAATCGATTTGTTCATCTTGGGAATTCGCCCCCAAATTGCCCCTCCACGTCAGGGCGGGGGGCCACCGCCGCCAGAAGAGGCTCGTCGATTTGGATTGGTAAAGCCATGCGCGCCGCTTTTGTTGAGACGGAAACCCATCTACGACGGTCGAGTCAAATCACCTCCCGCTACACTTCCTCCTTATACCCATGATCAACGGTCCGGCTTGGTCTCAGAAACTCGGCGACGAAATTGGCAAAGCCGTCATCGGCCAAAACGCAGTGATCGAGCGCCTGCTCGTGGCGCTCCTCGCCAATGGGCACGTCCTTCTGGAAGGCATGCCCGGGCTGGCGAAGACACTGCTGGTCAAGTCACTGGGCGTGGCGCTCGGTGTGCAATTTGAACGCATTCAGTTCACGCCCGACCTGCTCCCCAGCGACGTCGTTGGCACCATGATTTTTCAGCCGAAAAACGGCGAGTTTACAGCGCACCGCGGCCCAATCTTCGCGAATCTCGTGCTCGCGGACGAAATCAATCGCGCGCCCGCCAAGGTGCAGAGCGCCCTGTTGGAAGGGATGCAGGAGAGGCAAGTCACCATCGGTGGGCAAACCCACCAGCTCCCCAAGCCGTTTTTTGTCATGGCGACCCAGAACCCCGTCGAACAAGAGGGCACTTATCCCCTGCCCGAAGCACAAACCGACCGCTTCCTCTTCAAATTGCTCGTCGACTATCCCAGCGCCGAAGAGGAATCGCAGATGATGCAGCGGTGGGGGCAGATGACCAAACAGCCCGCCTTGGGGGCGGTTTCCAGCGGCGAAGAGTTACTCGCGCTGCGCGCCGAGGTCGACCGAATCCACCTCTCGCCGGCTGTGCAGGGTTATATTCTGGCCTTGGTTCGGAGCACTCGCGCGCTCGCCGAAAGCACCGGCGGCGCCAAACGCTACCTCAACTTTGGGGCCTCACCGCGCGCTTCGCTCGCCTTGTACCAGGCGGGCCGCGCCATCGCCTGGCTGCGTGGGCTGGATTATCTGTCGCCCTCGCTGGTGCAGGAACTCGCCCCCGATGTTCTTCGCCACCGCATTGGACTGACTTACGAGGCCGAGGCCGAGGAAGTGACACCCGACAAAATCGTCAGTCAGGTCATCGAACGCACTCCCGTGCCGGCGGTGTAATCCCGTTCCTCTCGTTTTGAGACAACGGATGCGCCTGAGCTGAAACACGCCCCATCGACCTTCCCATGCCCGCCGAGTCCACGTCGCTCGCCACTTCTCCGCTGGCCATCCTCCGCCAATTGGAATGGCGCGTGCGCCACGCGGTGGAAAACGTGCTCAGTGGGGAATACCGCTCCGCCTTTCGTGGTCGCGGCATGGAGTTCGACCAAGTCGTGAAATACGAATTCGGCGATGATGTGCGGGACATCAACTGGAACGTTACTGCCCGATTGGGCGAACCCTACCGTAAGAAGTTTGTCGAGGAACGGGAAGTCACCGTGCTGCTGGTCTTCGAGGATTCGCCCACGCTGCATTTCGGCTCGGGCGCGCAATCAAAACGTGAAGCGCTGCTGGAAATCGCCGGCTTGGTGATGCTACTCGGAGCAGTCAATCGTGACCGGGTGGGATTCGTTCACACCTCGCCCGCGGGCAATCTGTTTCGTGAGCCCGTTCGTGGTCGCGGACAGATCATGCACTCCGCCGCGACCCTGCTCGCCCGACCGGCGCCGCTTCCGACGGACGCCCCGCCGGATATTCCCTGGCGCTTTCTGGCCCGCGCCGCGCCCAAGCACAGCGTGCTCATCTGGCTCGGCGATTTCCCACCCGTGAGGCGGGGAGCCCGTGGCGCACAGCCCGAGGGCTGGGCCGTTTTGCAGCGGCGATACCAAACCATGGGCTTTCGCGTGGACGATGCTTGGGATCGCGCGCTGCCGAAGGGCGAGACGTTTGCGGCCTTTGATCCCCTCGCAGGCCGTTTGGTGACGCTTGATGGCAGCGCCGCGGAGCGCGAGGCGCACGCCGCATGGCGTCAGGCACGGGAACAAGCGTGGCAAAATCTTTTCCCAGATCCTCTCGCCCGGCTGGTCGTTAGCACCGACCAAAACCGCCTCGACGCACTGGTCAGATTTTTCCACGCCCGCATGCGTTCGGGCGCCCGGCGATGACTCCTTTTCCAACCTTGGCCGCCGTAAAAACTCCCGCCCATCTGGCGCTGGTGTCCCGTGAATTCCTCCGTTTGTTGAGTCTTCGCCCATGGGCCACCTGATATTCAAGGATCCGCTTTGGTTGCTGGCACTGCTCGCGCTCCCGCTCGTCGCGTGGTTGCGGGGCCGCCGTCGGGTTCCCGTGCTGCTGGTGCCCTATGCGGCAGCTTGGTATCGGCCCTCGCTGTCCGCCCCATCTCGTTGGCCAGTCGCGCTCGCTTTCGTCGGTCTGGCCTTGCTGATCGCGGCCCTGGCGCGGCCCCAGCGTGTCGAGGACAAGCGCGAAGTTCGCACGGAAGGCTACGATATCATGTTGGCCGTCGACCTCTCCACGTCGATGCGCGCGGAGGATTATGAGAAAGGCGGCACGCGGATGAATCGCTTGCAGGCGATCAAGCCCGTGATTCAGGCGTTTATCGAACGACGTCCGACCGATCGTATCGGCATCGTACTGTTCGCCGGTCGCGCCTACACCATGGCTCCGCTCACCTTCGACCACAACTGGCTGGCGCGTCAGCTCGAACGCGTGAAAATCGGCATGATCGAGGATGGCACGGCGATCGGCGACGGACTGGGGGTTGCGCTTACCCGGTTGGAACAGGCCAAACGAGATACGGCCGGCCGGCGGCTGGGAGCATTCGTGATTTTGCTGACCGACGGGGCGAACAACCGTGGCTCGCTGCAACCCGCGCAAGCCGCGGAAGTCGCGAAAGCGCGCAGCATTCCCGTGTACACCATCGGCGCCGGGAAGGAAGGCTACGTTCCCGTTCCGATCTTCGATAATGGCGGTCGCCGGGTGGGCCAGCGTCAGGTATTCTCCGACCTCGACGAAAGTCAGCTCCGCCAGATCGCTGACGCCACCGGCGGCAAATTCTTCCGCGCCACGGACAACGACACCATCGAAAGCGCTTTTCGCTCGATTGATCGCACGCAGAAAATCGAATTTCAGGCGAAAAGCTACCTGGTTGCCACCGAGTTGTTCTGGTGGCTGGCCCTGCCTGGTCTGCTGGCCCTGGTATTCGCCGCCACCCTTTCGCGGCTGCCGGGCCGGCAGGAGGTATTCGCATGAGCTTCGCCTGGCCCCAACTGCTTTGGCTTCTGCTGGCGCCCGTGGCCTTGCTGGCGTGGGAAATTGCCCATCGGCGCCGGACCGGCAGCGGTCCGGCTCACCCGAAGATTCTTCGTGCAGAAGCGGGCGCGCATCAACTGGCGCTCTCCGCCAAACCGCCTTCCGGTGGCAGTCGCGGAGCCCGCCCCTGGCTTTGCGCCGGCATCGCGCTCGCGATCGTCGCCGTCGCACGTCCGCAGTGGGGGCGCATCGAAGAACCCGTCTTCGACCAGTCGCGCGAGATCCTCCTCGCGATTGATTTGTCGCGATCGATGCTCACCCCCGACGTCAAACCGTCGCGCCTCGACCGGGCCAAGCTCCTGATCATGTCCTTGCTCGAAAAACTCGCTGGCGAACGGGTGGGGCTGGCGGTGTTTTCCGGCACGGCTTTTCTCCAAAGTCCCCTCAGCGCCGATTACGAAATCCTGCGCGAGTTTTTGCCTTCGCTGGGCCCGGACTTTCTGCCGGAAGGCGGCACCAATTATCGCGCGCTGATCGACACTTCGCTCGACGCATTCGGCTCCAGCGGCAGCGCCGACCGTTTCATGATCGTGCTGAGCGATGGCGAAGCAACCGATGACGAATGGAAGGCCCGGGCCGAGAAACTCAAGGCGAAGGGTATCCGCGTGATTGGTCTGGGCATCGGCACCGCCGCGGGCGCCATGATCCCGGATGGCTCCGGCGGCTACGTTAAGGACGAGCGCGGCGCCGTGGTGCTGTCGAAACTGGAAAGCAGCACCTTGCAGGAACTCGCGCGGGCCACGGGAGGCGTCTATCGCGACGCCAGCACGTGGGTCGACCTCGCTGCGCTGCTGAAGGAGACGATTGAAGCGGGCCAGAAAGGACAGTTTCTTGAAACGAATACCATCCGTTTGGTGGAACGGTATCAATGGCCCCTTGGATTCGCGCTATGGTGCCTCGTGGTGAGCCTCTGCTACGAGTTTCCGATTCGGCCGCGACCGAGGGAGTTGAAGCTCACCCGTTCGGCCGGCGCGGCGTCAAAGGCCCGCCCCAACCCGGCCGGCATCGTCGGCGCGATGCTCTTGCTTTTGTCGTTCGCGCCGACGCCGCCCGTTCAGGCGGCTGCGAGCCTCGCCCACCCGCCCAAATCTGCCCCCAAAACGACGACGGAAAATCCCGCGCCCGCGCCCTCTGCTTCGCTGACTCGGACCGTCGGCCGACTCTCGACGACCCGCACACCCACCGCCCGAGATTGGGCGGAACTGGGCCGGGAGACGGTGACGTGGGGATCCCGCCTTCAGTCGGAACAGCAGATGGTGCCGGAAGGTCCGGTGCGAGATGCGCTGGAGGCTGTCGATCTCGGTTCGAATCTGGATTCCAAAACTGCCGACTGGGCCAAGCTGAAGGAGGAATTGGAGGCTTTGCTGAAGAAGCCCGACGACAAACAGGACGAGAAAAAAGATCAGCAGGACCAGGACGAGCAGCAAAAGAAGGAGCAGAAGGAGCAAAACCAGAAGCAGGATCAAAAACAGTCGAAGGACAAAAAGCAGTCAGACGAGGAACAGTCGCAGGAGGACAAAAAAAATTCGGATCCGGACCAGCAAAATCAGCCGCAGGACTCCAAAACCAAGCCGCCGGAGGACCAACCGAAGCCAGGCGAATCGGCCTTTGGTGACATGAAAGAGAAATCGGAGCCACCGCCGCCGCCGCAGGACACTCAGCAGGTGGGAGGCGCGGAGAAAAAAGAACCGCCGCCGGAAGCCGCTGATCCCTCGCTCGCGCTGCCGCTCCAAAAGCTGGATCAACTCCGCAATCAGGATTCCCCCGCCAGACTTTTTGAACTGATGGAAGGTGAGAAAAAGCCCGGACAGAAAAAGTCTGGCAAAGACTGGTAACACCCATGCGCCTCGTCCGTCTCGCACTGTTGTCATTCGTCTGCCTGCTCGGCGCCGCGGCGCTGCAGGCGCAGTCCGCTCGTTGGGATCCCCCCGGGGGTTCCCTGCCGGTGGGCCAAAGCACCGCGTTGCGCCTGGTCTTCGAGGGCTGCTCGCCGAAGGACGAGCCGACTCCGCCCAAGGTCGATGGCCTGACCCTTCAGCTCTACGGGAAGGGATCGAACACTTCGATCGTCAACGGCACGATGTCCGTGTCCGAGGTCTTCACGTTTGCCGCTGCGCTCACAAAAAACCAGCGAGTTGAAATTCCGGCGTTCACCGTCGAAACGACGAAGGGCAATCTTCGCGTACCCGCCGCGCGATTCGACCCCGGAGCCGCCACTGTTGGACGGACCGGCGCCGCGTTGACGGACGCCGCATCGGCCCGCATCACGGTCTCGCCGCCTTCCGTATGGGCCGGTGAAGTCTTTGAGTTGACCGCCAGTGTCGGCGCAGCCCGAAGCTATTATCCGCAATTCACGCGCGGATTCGATTGGACGCCCGATCCCCTCATCGCCGAAGCCTGGTCCGACCCGCAGCAGGTGGAATACACCAGCGGCGGTGATCAACACACCGGGTTCACTTACCGGGCTCGCGCGCTCGCCCGCACCGCCGGCCGGTTCAACCTCAACGCCGCAACCCACATTGTGAACCTGAGTGTCGGGGTCAGCGGTTTCGGATTTTTCCAACAGCGCCAGTACGATCAGTATTCAATTACCAGCAACACACCCGCGCTCGAGGTAAAGGCCCTGCCTCCCGCCCCGCCCGGTTTCACCGGAGCCGTAGGCCAATTCAAGCTGGTCTCCAAAGTGGTGCCCGAAAAAGCGGCGGTCGGCGAGCCGGTCACCTGGACGCTCGAACTCAGCGGCACGGCCAACTGGCCGGACATTGCCGGACTTCCGTCGCGCAATGTATCGAACGACTTTCAAGTCGTACAGCCGAAGGCGCGTCGCACGCCACTCGATACCAAGATATTCGACGTGACGTTGACCGAGGACGTTGTGCTCGTCCCGGGCAAAAGTGGGTCTTACGTACTCGGGCCCGTCGATTTCACCTATTTTGACCCGAAGAGCGGCAGCTACAAGACCGTCGGCGCGCCGCGAACCACGGTGCTGATCACGCCGCCCAGCGCGCCGCAATTTAATCTGAACGCGCCGCCGGCCGTCGTGGAATCTGCTTCGCCCACCCCCACGACCTCACGTCCTGCCCCCGCTGCGCCCGCCGCGCCTTCACGAATTCCGCGCGACCCACTGCCTGGATCCGATGAAGTGCTCGCGCCGCTGCAACGCGCCGTGTTCCTCACGTGGATGATCGCACCGGTGGTTCTGCTCGTTGGATTTTGGCTGTGGCTCGCACTGCGCGAGGCCGCTCGCACGGACCCGCTGCGCGCAAGACGTGAAGCTCGCGCTCGCCTCACCGGGACGCTCAATCGGTTGCAGAGCGCCAGCCCGGTCGAACGGCCGGTGCTTCTGCTGGCCTGGCAGCGCGACGCCGCCGTCCTCTGGCGGGTCAATCATGCGGCGCCGCCACCGTCCGCCCTTTCCGAGGCATCCTGGTCAACTCTCTGGCGCGAGTCCGATCGCGCGCTCTATGGCGCTGCCACCGATCTGCCCGTGGATTGGGTTAGCCGGGCCGAGGCAGCGCTCGCGGGACATCCCGTCGCGAGCTTCAATCCTCTTCGCCTGTTCCTACGGCGAAACCTGATGCCTTTTGCCGCCTCGCTCCTTTTTTTACTGGTCGCTTCAGCCTCGGCCCTGCGCGCGGCGGAGGATGCCGGGGCCTCCTATCGCCGCGGCGAATTTGCGGCGGCTGAGAAATCATGGCGTGGTTCGGTGGCAAGCCGTCCCACCGATTGGATCTCGCGCCACAATCTCTCCCTCTCCCTCTCGCAGTTGGACCGGCCGGGCGACGCGGCCGGCCAAGCCACCGCCGCCTTCGTGCAGAATCCCGCCGATCCTTCGGTGCGCTGGCATTTTGGGCTCGCCTGCGAAAAGGCGGGATTTGCGCCCGCCGGACTTGCTGCCTTCCTGGCGCCCGGACCGGTGCAATTGCTTGCCCGCGCGGCATCACCGTCGCGCTGGCAACTTTTGGTGATCGGCACGGCGTTCGGCCTCGCCGCCGCGTTGGGCATGATACTGTACAACGCCTACGGCCGGCGTTCACGGGCCGTTTTATTTACCGCCAGCGCTTTTGCCCTGGGCTTTATCTCGCTCGGAGCCACGAGCGCTACGGCCATCCACGCCTACGGCGCGACGGCCGATCAGCGCGCGGTATTAGTGGCCCGCTCGGGTGCGTTGCGGTCGATTCCGACGGAAGCCGACACCAACCAGAAGACAACGCCCCTCGCCGCTGGCGTTGTGGCGGTCGCCGATCAAACCTTCCTCGGTTGGCTTCGGCTTTCGTTCGCCAATGGCCAGACGGGCTGGGTCCGCAAGGACGACGTCGTGGCGCTTTGGCGTTAGCCCGAAAAATCCGTTTGGCTCGTCCTTCGAGCCGCGGAGATTCCGTCCGGAGCTCCGGACGGCTGACGGAAAATTAAGTGAACAACGTGGGCACGACCTTGCCCGCCACATCCGTGAGGCGAAAATCACGCCCTTGAAAACGGTAAGTGAGCTTGTGGTGATCCAATCCGAAAAGCCGCAGGATGGTCGCGTGGAGATCGTTCACGTGAATCGGGTCCTTGACGATGTTCCAACCGATGTCGTCCGTTTCGCCGAGCACCTGCCCGCCTTTGATGCCGCCACCCGCCAGCCAAAGACTGAAGGCAAAAGGATGATGATCACGGCCGGTCACACCGGGGCGCCCCGCGCGATTTTCACCGAGCGGGGTACGGCCAAACTCCGAGGCCCAGATCACCAGCGTGGTGTCCAAAAGCCCCCGTGCCTTAAGATCCTTGATGAGCGTGGCTATCGGCTGATCGGCCATCAGGCAGTTGTGCTTCAACTCAGCATCGAGATTGCTGTGGTGGTCCCACGAAGCGTGAAAGATGTTCACGAAACGCACCCCGCGCTCGACCAGTCTGCGCGCCAGCAGGCAATTGGTGGAAAATGCTTTGAACTGACCTTTGCCACCGCCCCGGTTCGCCTTGATGTCGGGTTCCTCGCGATCAATGCCGTAGGCATCCAGCATGTGTTTCGGCTCCTTCGACAGATCCATCAACTCGGGCGCGGCGCTCTGCATCCGAAAAGCGAGTTCGTATTGGCTGATCCGGCTTGAAATTTCCGGGTCGCCCACCTGCTGGAACCTAAGGTCATTAAGATCACTCAACGCCGTGAGCCCATAGTGCTGCATTTCCCGCGTTATGCCCGGCGGGTTGCTTAAGTTCAGCACGGGATCGCCTTGATTGCGGAAGAGCACGCCCGCATAGGTCGAAGGCAGAAAGCCGCTGCTCCAATTCGACGCGCCACCGCTGGTGCCGCGGCCCGCCGTCAGCACCACGTAGCCGGGCAAGTCCTGCGACTCGCTGCCCAGACCGTAATTCAGCCATGAGCCCATGCTTGGTCGACCAAACATCGCCGAGCCGCAGTTCATCAAGAGCTGGCCCGGATGGTGGTTAAACTGATCGGTGTGCATGGACCGGATCAGCGCAATGTCGTCAGCGCACGAACCAATCTGCGGCAGGAGGTCGGACAGTTCCATGCCACACTGTCCATATCTGGTGAACTGGCGCGGGCTGCCCAGCAGGCGTGCGCCCTCCTTCTGAATAAACGCGAAGCGAACTTTCTCGAGCATGGAGTCGGGCAGCTTCTGCCCGTTCAGTTCGTTGAGCTTCGGTTTTGGATCGAACAGATCCATTTGGCTCGGCGCCCCTTCCATGAAGATGCAGATGCAGTTCTTCGCCTTCGGAGCGAAATGTGGCGCCTTGAGGGCAAGCGGATTTGCTCCCGCCACTCCTGCCTGGCCTTCCGCCGCAAGCAGCCCGTTTTCCTTTAGCAGGGACGCCAGTGCGAGCGTCCCAATGCCACTGGCGCTGGTGGACAAAAAATTCCGCCGGGTCATGCGAATCAGTTCCGACGGGTCAAGGTCCGGCTTCATGGGTCAATCGCGGGTTACAAATTCATCCAGGTTCATGATCACGCGGCTCACCGCGACCAAGCTCGCCCGGTCCTCGGCGTTTGCCATATCCGGGCCGGCGTTCCCGGCAATCAGCGCGGCGTTCTCCGGCTGTTTTCTCATCATTTGCTGCTGCCCGAGGTAGAGTCGCCGCAACCGATCCATTTCCGCCGCACTGGGGTCGCGCGAAAGGCAGCTGCGGAAGGCGATCCGAATTTTGTCCTCCGGCGTGGCAGCCTGCTGCGCGACGCGATTACCCAAGGCTTGGGCGCATTCGAAGAAGACCGGGTCATTCAGCAACGCGAGCGCCTGCAGCGGCGTGTTCGACCGTTCCCGCCCCGTACACGTGGTGTTCGAATCTGGAGCGTCGAACGTCATTAACATCGGGTACGGCACGGTGCGCTGGAAAAAAATGTACAAACCGCGGCGGTAGCGTTCCGCGCCCTTGCTTTCCACCCACTTGACGGAATTCGCATAGCCCAATGCCGCAATGTCCGCGGGCAACTGTGGCCGAATGCTCGGGCCGCCGATCGCGGAATGCAGCAATCCCGAGGCGGCAAGGTAAACGTCGCGCACATTTTCCGCTTCGAGGCGAAACCGATTTTGCCGCGCCAGCAGCGTGTTGTTCGGATCGCGACTGATCAGATCGGGACGCGTGTTGGACGATTGCCGGTAGGTCGCCGAAGTGACGATCAGTTTGATCAGGGCCTTCCTGCTCCAGCCCAGGCCGAGCTGGGCGTTGGGCGTGGCAGCAAACGTCACCGCCAGCCAGTCGAGGAGTTCGGGGTGGGACGGTTTGTCGCCACGCGCGCCAAAGTCGTTCAACGGGTTAACCAAGGCCCGCCCGAAAAGATTTTTCCAAACATGATTCACCGTCACGCGGGCGGTCAGCGGATTTGCCGGGTCGACGAGCCAGCGCGCAAGGTCCAAGC
>JBEENF010000036.1:0-15597 GCA_041192325.1 Verrucomicrobiota bacterium | reverse complement strand
AAACCATAGCTGTGCAAGCCGACGCCCAGCATGTTCGTTCCAAACCAGCTCCAGCTGGTCACGATATTACCCCCAATGGCCAGGCACATCAGGCCGCGCTGCCGGATCATTCCACCCCAGCGGGCGTGGAGGATAATAGCGTTCCAAATAACAATGATCAGTGCGCCATTTTCCTTCGGATCCCAGCCCCAGAATCGGCCCCAGGATTGGTCCGCCCAAATGCCGCCCAGCACCGTGCCGGCGAAACTGAACAGGGTCGCAAAACAAACGATGCCGTAAACCATCCGCGCGAGGGATTCGGCCGTGAATTTATCGAGTGACGGTGTGAACAGTCCCCGGGCGATGTAGATCAACGCCAAAAAGCCGGCGAGGAATGTTGCGGAGTAGCCCGCGGTCACTACGACCACGTGCGTGGCCAGCCAGAAATTCGAGTCAAGCACGGCGCGCATCATTTCCAAGGTGTCGCCGGACAGCGAAAGGTGATGGGCAATAAGCAGCGTGGCGAAACCGATCACCCCGGCGGCAACGCTGCCAATCGCGTTTTTATAGAACACCTCGAGCACCAGGCAAAGACCCACGGCGCCCCATCCGACAAAGAGCGCGGACGAATACAGATTCGTGACGGGGGGCCGGCCCTCGAGCCACATCCGTGTCGCAATGCCGGCAGTGGCCACGATCCAGGCCACCGCGGTAAGTCCGAACGCGGCTCTTCGCAGCGGGTCGGGCCACGCGAGCCACGACAGGATGCCGAACAGGAAGGCGAAGCCGTAAAGCTCCATGCTCAGGTAAAACGGTTCGGCCGCATTGAAGCGCGCTTCAGCCCCGGATTTTCCCAGTTGCGGGGCGAAACGCTTTTCCAAACCTGCGGTGAAAAGTTCAATCAACTTGTTAAACTTCTCCGGTTCCTGCTGTCGCCACCCCTGTGCCAGTCCCGCGTAGGCGAGGGCACTTGAGTTGACCCGCCCGGTCTGAAACGTGGAGAGCAAGGCGGTCCCCGCGGTTCTCCAGCCAGTCGGATCATCGCCGGTGTCGGGTGGGATTACGAGAAACGTGGAAATGCCTTCCATGACCCTGAATTGCTCGCCGATGTCGAGGAGCGCCTTGACCGTGGCTTCATCATGCGGCTCGCCCGCCTGACGGGCCCGGACCGCCGCAATGCTTTCGGGCAGCTTATCCTGCAGGCGCAGGAGATCAGACAGAAAGTCATCGCGACCCGACATTACCAGCATGTGCTTGAGTCCCTGATACTGTACCAGATTCCCATAAAGTTGCAGGATTGCGCGCTGGAATGGCGTCCGAATGGCGCTTTCAACGGGTCCGGCGAGCTGAGCCTGTTTCTGGATCGCTTCGCGGTGGGGCCAGATTTCCTGAAAAGTGAAACGCCGAAAGCGACTGGGCAGGAAACCCACGACGGAGAGCACTTCTTTGGCCGTGCTGTCGTACTTGATCTGGAGGGTTTCGTCGGTTTTCCCCAGCAGCGTCAAGAGGTCCGGATTGTCGATCGCAAAGGTCGGATACGTGTCTGCCTGCTCCGGGCGGAACACCACATCGAGCAGCCACTCGGTCGGCGAAGAAACCAAGGGCGCGCTCGCATTCACGGAGCGCACCGGCTGCCGGCCCTGCAGTTGGAGCAGCGTGCTGCGGGCGAGCGTGTCCAGCGGCTTGACGCGGCCATTGGCGAGCACGGGCAGTTTACCGAAGCCCACGATGTCGAACTTTCCCGAATTCCTGGTTGGCGCGAGCGACTTTACTACTGCGCCGAGTCCAAGGAGCACGACAGCGAGGGGAAATATAATCACTGTGGCACTCCGTCTCGGGAGCGCGCTGCGTCCATCCTGCGGCTTCACCTGGGCAACCGGGGCGCGCCGTTTTTGCACAAAAGCCACCAGATGGATGCCGAATTGGATGACCAATCCCAAAGTCATGAGGCTGCAGGCAACGTAGGGCATGACCCAGCTTGGGTTGCGCACCACCTGCAGGATGGTGACCTTGTCGTTGCCCGGCTCGAAACTCGCCTGATAAAAGGTGAGGCCGGCGTAACGCATCGGGTTGTTCATGTAGATGAGCGCCTCGCGGTCGTCGCGCCCATCCGGCGTTTGCAAACGCACGCGGCTCGAAAAGTTCTTCGGAATTTCGGTGCCGGCATACCGGTCGTGGCTGAACTTCAGCAGCGTGAGCGTGTAAGGCTTGTAGGCACGGGTGAAACGCAGCGCGATTTTGTAGGACCGTCCGCCATACTGGAAAGTCTGCGCGGTCATTCGCGGGTCGGCCGACACCATCCAGATCCCGAGACTGCCTTCCGGACCCATGAGATCGATAAACCCGCTCGGCACGTTTCGCTCATCCTGTTTGTAGGTGATCGGCTGGGGCACGGCCGCCACCCGGAGACCAACGCCGGTCGTGGCGAGGGAAGGCGGCTGATTCCGGGATGCTTCTGCGCCGCCTTCGGGGCGCATGCTCAATCCCGAATTCGGGTAATAGAGCTTGGGAATAACGCGAAATGGCAATTTTCCGTGCTGTACGACTTCGCCGCGCTCCAGCAGTTTTTCCGGAATCGCGACAACGTCTTCGGTCGTCGGATCCGTCGTGTCGATGATCACGAGCTCATTGCTACGGTAGCTCTCCGAATAATTTTTCGGCTCCCCCTCGGTGAGCCGCATCGCGTACTCCTCCTGCCAAAGGCCGGTCAAAAGCTCCCCGATCAAGAGCATGATGAGACCAATGTGGGTCAGCAGAATTCCGCTTTTCCGCCACGCGAACTTGAAGCGGTAGATGTGCGCCGAAACCAGGTTGATCAGCAAAAGGCCTCCAATTAGGTACCCGCCCGGAAAGATCGGGACCGGAATGCTTCCCATCGGTTGCAGCACGAAGAAGCTCTTAAACCACTTGTGCTGGATGCCCCAGATTCCGAGATTTGTCTGGTCCAGCGTCGCACCGAAAACCAACAGCATGCCCAGCACGAGCAACACCACCGTCAGTTTGAGAGAGACGAAAAGATCGCGAAATTGACGGACCGTGTCGTTCATGGGTGAGCGTGGGGGGGGGAGGCAGGCTTTACGGTGGCGATAAATTCGGTGAAGGCGGATTTCTGGGAGATTACGAGCGCATCCGGGCCAATGATCTTAAAGAACCATGTCCCGCCTGCAAAGGGTGCCCATGCGCCGAGGATTCTTTTTGGGGCTGCCCCGCCGCCGCCGAGGTCGACTATCCCGAACTTCAGGCCGTTGTGCTCGACGCGGGTGACCGCCCGCTCCAACTCGCCGTCGTTGATGGGCGGCAGATCGACCTGGCCGCGCCACCGGTTGATGTTGGCCAGTTCCCCGCCAACGCTGCTGGGAAACGCGGTAATGGACAAATCCGCCGTGGCATCCCCGGGACCGGTTATGGTATAACTCCCCTTGCGCATGGCTCCCGCGGGTTGGGCCTTCCATTGCGAGGGTGCCGTCCAGACCAGTCCATTGCCTTCTGCCGTCGCAACCGGGGTCGACGCCATGCTTCCGTCGGCGGTGGGGGTGGACGCGCCGCCCGCCATTGCTCGCGACCCGCTGGCGGCGGGCATCTCCGGCTCTTTCTCCTTGGGCACTCGATAGGTGGTTACCTCGGTTTTCTGGCATCCGCCGAAGACGAGGACAGTCGCTAGGACCAGGAGGGAGGGAAGCCGAAGTATCATGGGAGTGGCTTTATTCGTCCCTCTGTCTGAAAAGTTCAAATCTTTCCGGCCGAATATCCGACGCCATGCGGCCCGTCACAGGAATCCGGACCATCCGCAAATTGCACATGAGTCTGCGAAGGTCAGGACCCTTTTATCATTCCCCGGTGGCAGCGAAGGGCTAATTCTATCCATGTTGTTACGCTTTTCAAGGTGCGGCCTGCTGGCGCGAAGCGTTCTGTAGAAATCGAGCCCATGAACAAAACACCTATTCAACGTGCCCTTCTACTTGCAGGCGTTCTCGCCTTGGCGGTGACCGGTCGAACCCAAGTTATCGAATTTCGCGCCACCATTAACGCCGCGCAGGAGATTCCCGACAGCACTTCGCCGGCGACCGGATCTGCGATCATGCTCTACGATATCGCGACAAACAAATTCGATCTCATAGTCACGATCAGTAACTTTGCCAACACCGCGACTGCTTCCCATCTGCACGAAGGCGCGCCTGGAGTGGCGGGAAATGTCGTCACGAATCTTGGCGGTGAAACGGCTTATCTCCGGGACGGCAACACGCTGCGACAGACCTTCCGCGACATCACCCACGGCGGCAACAAACTCACCCTTATCCAAGGTGGAGCGTATCTCAATATTCACTCCGCCGCATTCCCAGGGGGCGAAGTACGCGGACAGCTGATTCCCCAACCGGTGAAGCTGGTTTCAAATATCACCGTTGCACAGGAACAAGCGGCCTTTCCAGCAGTGAATCTCACCGGCGCAAATCTGAATGACTTCGGCGGAGCGGTAATGATCTACGATCCAGTCGCGAATCGGGTGAATCTGCGACTCTCGGTGTACAATTTTAACAACGTCATGAGCAATTCCCATTTTCACGAAGGCGCTCCGGCGGTGAGCGGGCCCGTCCGCGTCAATCTGGGAAACAGCGCCAATGCCGGCGGCTACACCACGGCGAATGGCCACATTGCGGGGACCTTCGATATCTCGTATGCTCCCGGGGATCCGCTGCTGCTGCTCTCGGGTGGAGCGTATCTGAACTTCCACAGCACGACCTTCGCCGGCGGCGAAGGTCGCGGTCAGGTGCGCGTCTCGAACGAAATTCCGAGCACGCGTTTGTCCAATCTCTCCGTGCGCGGATTCGTCGGCACGGGGGAGCAAGTTTTGATTCAGGGACTCACCGTCAACGGCCCCGATCCGGTCCGGGTTTTGATCACCGCCAAAGGCCCTTCGCTGACGCAATTTGGGATCGCCAGTGCGCTCGCTAATCCGCGCGTGGGACTTTTCGATTCCGGTGGGCGCCAAATCGCGTTTAATGACGACGTCGGCGTCGTTCCTGCGACCTCGGATCTCGCGACGATTCCCGGCGTTCCCACCAACGCGCTTGAGTCGGCGATGACCGTCGTCCTTCCTCCCGGCAATTACACGGCGATTGTTTCCGCCGCTGCTGGCACCGGAGTTGCGCTGCTGGAGATAACGGATCTGCGCAATGGCGGCATTCGCGCCGTCGCGGAAGCTCCCGTTGAACCGTCGCTCGCGATGCTCCGTTAACGCGCAACCGCGCCGGCGTTGCGCCAGACGGAGGCGGAAATTTGCGCGGGCATTCCCCTTTCCCTCGCGACTCTAAAACCGTAAACGGCATATCTTTCCCCTGCCCGGCGCTGCAAGGCGCCGGGCTTTTGTTTTGCTGAGACGGCGCAACGCTTCGATAAACGTTCCATGAAGTTGACCCCTTTGGGTGACTCCGCGGTCGTGCTTTCTTCGGGTGAATGCCTTGATGACGCGGGCTTCGCCCGCATGCGGACTTGGGCCGAGGCGATTGCAAAAGCCGCATTGTCTGGGGTCGTCGATGTGTTTCCCGCCTTTGGCAGCGTGGCGGTGTTTTACGACGTCGCGCATGTCGTCAGCTATTTGCACTTGGGAACCGAGCTTCGAGCCATCGCCGAAGCATGTACGCAAAATGCCGTTTTCGAACCCCCGCGTACGATCGATATTCCCGTCTGCTATGGCGGCGAGTTGGGACCTGATCTGAGCATCGTGGCTGACCACGCTCACCTGCCGGCCGACGAAGTAATCCGGTTGCACAGCGCGGCGGACTACCAGGTGCACGCGATCGGATTCGTGCCGGGATTTGCCTACCTCGGTGGACTACCGCGGGTGTTGCACACGCCGCGTCGCGCCACACCGCGCGCGCGAGTTGTCGCCGGGTCGGTGGGAATTGGCGGCAGCCAGACGGGAGTATATCCACTGGCAACACCAGGCGGCTGGAATCTAATCGGTCGCTCCCCGCTGCGCCTTTTCGATCCCGCGTCCTCGCCGCCTACGCTGTTGCGCGCGGGGGATCGCGTGAAGTTCAGTCCGATTTCTACCGTGGAATTTGCGCGGCTCACTCCTGCGTTCCCGTGGGATCAAGGGAGTGTCGGTTCGGGCAGCGACAGGGAACGCAGGGTCACGGTGCTGAAGCCGGGCATGTTGACGACGGTGCAGGACCTCGGGTGGAGGGGGCAGCGCAACGCAGGGGTGCCCCTGGGCGGCGCGGTCGACCCGTTCGCCCTGCGCCTCGCCAATGCGCTGGTGGGAAATCCCGAGAATCTCGCAGCGCTGGAATGCACGCTCATCGGTCCGCAGTTGCGCTTTGAACAGGAGGCGCTTGTCGCGTTCACCGGCGCGCAGTTTGGCGACTGGCCGCAAAATCAACCGCTTCGAGTGGCGGCCGGGGAAGTTTTTGATTTTGGGGCCGCCCGCCACGGATGCCGCGGTTATCTGGCCGTTGCCGGCGGTATCGAGGTGCCTGCGGTCATGGGCAGTCGCTCCACGTATTTGCGCGCGGAATTGGGCGGATTTCGCGGCCGGGCTTTGCGCGAGGGCGATCAGTTGCCGATGGGGAACGTCGATCGCCATCCCGCCGGCCGTTGGCATATCGACGAACGCATTACGCCGGCGTATTCGGATGAGCCGGTCCTCCGCGTGGTCCGGGGGGCTCAGGCAGACGAGTTTGGCGCTGAGTTTTATGGCGCCCGGTATCGAGTCTCGCCCCAATCGGACCGAATGGGCGTGCGGCTGACGGGCGGGGCACTATCGCGGTGGGCGGGACAGGAGCTAATTTCCGCTCCCGTCGCGCCGGGCACCGTGCAGATTCCTCCGGACGGGCAGCCGATCGTTCTGACCGCTGACGCCCAAACCGTGGGAGGTTACCCGCAGATGGCCCACGTGATTTCCGTCGACCTTCCGCTCGTCGCGCAACTTCGGCCCGGCAATGCGGTCCTTTTTCAGGAAGTGACGCTGGCCGAAGCGCATGAGCGCGCGATTGCCCGGGAGAGGGCGCTCGCTCTCCTGCGCGAAGGGTTGGCCGCCAAATTTATCTGAAGTGCGAACCATTGATCTTAATTGTGACGTCGGCGAAGGAGCGGGCCACGACGCTGAATTAATGCCTTTCATCACCTCCGCCAACATTGCGTGCGGAGCTCATGCGGGAAACCTGGCCGCGATGATCGAAGCCGTTGAACTCGCGCGAATGCGGCGGGTGGCCATCGGAGCCCACCCCGGGTTTTTCGATCTCGAAAATTTTGGCCGGGTCGAACGCGACATATCGTCGGCCGAGGCGGGGCGAATCGTGCTGATGCAAGTGGAACAGCTCTTCGAAATCGCCGGCTCTGCGCTGTGCCACGTCAAGTTGCACGGCGCGCTTTATAATCAGGTCTCGCGTGATCGCAGGCTGGCAGAATCGCTTGCCACGGATTTGAGCCGGCTTTGGCCGCGACTGGTGGTTTTTGCGCTCGCGGGAAGTCACTTTGCCCAGGCGGCCCGATCCCGTGGGTTAAACGTGGCGCAGGAAGTTTTCGCTGACCGATCGTACCAACCCGATGGCGCCTTGATGCCCCGTGGTCAGGCTGGCGCGGTGATCACCGATCCGCATGCGGCCGTCGCGCAGGCTTTGCGACTGGCGCAGGAGGGCACGATGCGTGCCGTGAATGGCGAGGTTATCGCGCTGCAGGCCGACACGATTTGTATCCATGGAGACGGAAAGAATGCCGTGGAATTGGCGCGACGTCTGCACACCGGGCTCAAGGCGGCGGGGATTCGGATTAAGGCCATTTCGGGCGGCCGAAAAGGAGGGTAGGGCCGCCGGCCTCGCGTGGGGAGGCGACGTGCCCAAAGCCACGGCGCGTTTGCCCGCGCCGCGCGCCGCGCGGGTTCTACAGTAGAGAGGGACTGACCGCCCGGATAGGCCGACTTTCGAGCTGACATCGGCAAATTACCCGCGCACGTTTCGCGGCTCTGTGGCCCTTTTCGCTTTCTACCTCGTCGTCACCACGCTGGGCATTCTCAGCATGGGATTCCAACTTCTGGCTTCGCGTTTGTTGAACCCGCATTTCGGTTCTTCGATCATTGTGTGGGCTTGGCTGATTTCCACTTTCCTCGCGGCCTTTAGCATCGGCTCGATGGTCGGGGGCTGGAACAGCAATCTGGCCCCGGCTGCCCGACGCAAGGGTCAGGTGATCGGCGCGGTGATCGCCATTGTCTCACTGGGCATTACGGCGGCGTTTGCCCGCGGACTGCTCGACCGGATCGAAATCGCTTTTCCGGAAGTGAGCACCGCCTTGCTGGTCTCCTGCTTCGGACTGTTTTTCCTGCCGGTGACCGCGCTTTCGTCCTTTGGGCCACAATGCGTTCAGTTTCTCGCCTCACGTGGTACGGCGCCTGGAAAAGCATCGGGCATAGTTTACGGCGTGAGCACGCTGGGTAATATTGCCGGCGTGATGCTGACGGCTTTCGCACTCATCCCCCATTTTCCGGTTTCCATCTTGTTGTATGGCTGGCTGGCGGTGGCGGTCGTCAGTCTCGCCGTGCTCCTGCGCTTGCTGCGCGAACCCTCCTCCTCATGAAAATCTTCCTGATCTGGTGCATCGCCTTGTTGCCTTTTCGTCTGCTGGCGGCGGACGGCGCGGACTTCGTCGAGAGCTTCGACACCATCTACAACAGCCTCACGGTGGAAAAGCGCGGATCGATCGTCGAACTACGAGCGCGTTCCCGCCGGGGGGAGGCACTCGAATCCGCGGTGGATTTGAGCGACCCGCAGAAACTCGTCGTGGCCTATACGCGGACCCTTTATGCCGGACTTTTTTTTCAACCGCAGCCCGAGCGTGTGATGATGATTGGTCTCGGCGGCGCGGGGTTTCACCGCTTGTTCGCGGCGGCGTATCCGGACGCCTTGTTGCAGACGGTCGAACTTGATCCCAAGGTATTCGAACTCTGCCAGACGCGGCTCGCCTTCAAACCCACGTCCAAGACTCCGGTGGCACTAATGGACGGCCGGATGTTTGTGAAACGCGACCGGCAAACTTGGGATTGGATCATCCTCGACGCGTTTCGTGGCGGTTACGTGCCGCCGCATTTAAAAACGCAGGAGTTCTATCGCGAGTGCGCGGCGCGGCTGACGGATCGCGGCGTCTTTATCAGTAATCTGCACGCGACCAGTGAGCTCTACTATTCGGACATCAAGACCATTCAGTCGGTTTTTCCTCAGGTGGTGCTTTTCGAAACGACTGGTCGTGGGAATGTGATCGCCTGCGCGGTCAAATATCGGAGTCCGCTGGTTACCGACCCGGCGAACTGGCCCGCATTGGCGACGCTAATGAAGCCCCCGTTTGGGGGGCGTCTCGACCTCGCGCAAATTCGCGACGAACGCGTCTCGATTCCCGAGTCCTCGCTCCGGACCGCGCGAGTGCTGACGGATGATTTTGCGCCAGTGGAGTTCCTGGACGCTGCCAAGACCAACAACACCAAGGAACGTTGAGGAAGTGTGGATATCTGTAGCGCCTCGGTTCGGGCGTGCAGATGGCGAGTCTGGCGGTGATATCCCTCCGTGTTTATCTCCCAGCCTGCACGCCAGCCGGTGATCACGACCGCCGGTCCCGGAGCCGAGGAAAAGCGGCTTCGGCGTGCGAAAGGTTGCGCGTTACGGGGTTTAGCTATTACGGATGCCTCTAAAATTCTGGCGCTTGGCCGCCGGACGGAAAGTGACGGATCATCTGGATGGAGCCGCTTATTTTCTGCTGGCACGTCTGTTCGTCGGTAACGGGTGGGAGGTTGGCGCCGCGCCACCGCCGGAACCGCCGTGCTTCGTGCCCGACCCTGCACCCGCTTCGCTGGTCAGAGCGGGGGACGGGGAGCGCTTGGAATCGCTACGCCGCAACTAGGCGTTGGCGAAATGCCGGTAAACGGCATCACAGGCGTGGGCCATGGCGAGCACGGGCGGATAGTCGGACATGCTCTTCGAGCGGTGCCGCGGCAGCGTCTTCGGTTTGAAAAACATCCCGAGTGATAGCGTGACCGCGGCGCTTTTCACGATGCCCACTTCCACCCGGCACTGGCCGTAGCCAGTCTTGTTGGCGATCCACGTTGATGCCTGACCCCAGTCTTCGCCGACGGGGAGATAGCGCGCTAGCATGTCGTTGCAACGCTGGGCCCGCATGATGCGAATGATCTCCTCGCAGAACTTTGGAGTCAGAATCTCATGCCGGTAGATTCGGGTGACGAGCGAACATAAATCGCGGGCCGAACTGACTGGCTGTTGCATCTGCTGAGCCCGGTGCCCGGCGGGCAGCCCTTCGTAAAAATTACTGTCGGCGAGATTCCAGCTTTTCAGGCTGCGATTGATGTTTTCCGCGCCGACGAAGTCCGCCAGCACGGCCGTCGCGATGTTGTCGCTCAGGGTGATCATAAGGACCGCCAGATTGTGGGCCGACACCTCCTGCCCGGGAACCATCGCCCGCAGAATACCGTCGCCGGTGCGATGGTGTTCCGGCTTCCACGTCAGGGGCGTCTTGAGGTCGATCATGCCGGCTTCGGCCTGCCGGAAAAGTTCGCAGAGGATAAAAAGCTTGCACGTGCTCGCAGTGGGCCGGACGTCGGCGGATCGCAGCGCGAAGTGCCCAGGCGCGTCGAGGCGGTGGACCTCGAGCGAAAACGTGCCATTCCACTTCTCCTCTAAGCCGGCCAGTTCCTTTTCCAATTCCTTGAGGTTGGCGGCAGGCTCGGTCGCGAATAGACTGGCCGGCCCGAGTCCGCAGGCGGCGAGCGCGCCGAGCGCAATCATTTCCCGGCGCGAAAGGGCCTCGCTTGAGTGGATTCGATCCTGCTGTTGGGGTTGAGTCATGGAATGCGTTCCGGGGTTATCTCCTGCAAATAGTTGCGCGTGCATTTACCGGATTCGAAAAGGTAGAAGCCAATGCTGTCTCGGCAACCATCTTGAAAGTCCGACCGTCAATAGAGGCTAAGACCACGAAGGCATATTGGATATGGGTGGCAGGGAAGCTTTAGCGCTTGAATCTGAAACGCTCGGAGCAAACGCGCGAGTTGGAGGAAATGAATCGGTCGCGTCCCTCGTGATCACGATTTCGCGCGGATTGATGGCGGTCATGCATCCGGTGCGCGGTGGCCATGGCATCCGATGTCGCGCAAATTCGCTTCGAGCTTAAGTAGGATTGCCCTTCTGGCCGTGTCTAATGCGGGTGGATTCGGGTTGGGTGGTAGCGATGACTCCTTTCGTCGTCCGCGAGAAGGCGACGCCGGAGAAGGCTTCCTCCTTTCTCTTTCGAGAAAAATTCTACGCGGCGGCCACAGAACTTCCGAAGCTGACTCAGCTACGCATCGCTTAATGGCTCAATGGGAGATGGTGTGAAGGAACGACAATATGCTTGTGCGCTGATCGTGTTACAAAGTATTAGCTTTTTTCTCCCTTGGTCAGCCCCCTCAGCTGACTGTTAACCTCACGTTAGTCTGCTTCCCCATGATTATTGCGCGAACTCCCCAACGGCAAACGTGCTTGGTGTTCGTCGCCTTCCTTCTCGGCTGCCTGTTCACCACTGCAGCGCTTTTTGGACAATCCGCCCCCGGCTCCATTCAGGGCCGCGTGTATAATCCCACCCTGCAACAGTACGTCCGCAACGCCGAGGTCCGACTCGACGGCACCAATCGGATCACGTATTCCGAGGGCGACGGCACGTTCCGGTTCGACAACGTTCCGGCGGGCCCGGCCTCGATCACGGTAACCTATACGGGCTACAACACTGCAAAGGAAAGCTTCACGGTTTCAGCCGGCCAGCCCGCAGTGCGCGAAATCAACCTGAGCAGCACGGCGGCGGCCTCTCGAAGGGAGGGCGAGGTGGTCAAGCTCGCGGCGTTCTCCGTCTCAAGCGAACGCGAAGGCAACTCGAAAGCCATCATGGCGCAACGGCGCAACATGAACATCACGACCGCCGTTTCCTCCGACATCTTCGGCGATGTGACCGACGGCAACGTCGGTGAATTCCTGAAGTATCTCCCCGGCGTGGACCTCGACTACGTCGAGTCCGAGGCGCGGGGTCCGCGGCTGGGCGGCATGGACGGCCAGTATGTCGGCGTCTCCTTTGATGGCATGCGCAGCGCCAGCGCCGATGCCAACCGCGGTGGCGGCGCGCAGTCGCGCGCCACGAGCTTCGAAGGCTTCACCATTACCGCCATCGATTCGATCGAGATTAACCGCACCGCCAGTCCGGAAAATGACGCCGACTCCCCCGCGGGGACGATCAACATGAAGACCAAGCGGGCATTCGACCGGAAGGGGCGGGTCTTCGACTACAACTTCGGCGCGAACTTTAACGGCGAGGAGTTCACCCTAAAGAAGGTGCCGGACGCGCGGGATCAAAAAGTCTCCCGCTGGAAGCCGAACTGGCAGATTGGCTATTCCGAGTCGTTCCTCGATCAGCGCTTCGGCATCCTGCTTAGCTACAGCCACGCCCACTCGTACACTGAGGAGAATCCCGTCACGATGAGCTACAACCGATTGGCGCCGACGGCGGCGGACCCTCGCCCCTCGGTCATTCGGCAGATTGACGTCCAAGACGGCGGAAAATTCATCATCAAGGACGGTATCCTGCTCACCGCCGACTGGAAGGCGACCCCGCGCCTCGTTCTCTCGCTCAATATGATCTACAGTTACTTTGAGGGCGAGTTCTGGAGCCGCAACTTCGCCTTTGTTGCGGCCACAGACAACACCAACGCCAACACCGGTCGCTCCACGGTCGGCGGCGACGGCATGCTCACCGTCATCGCGCCGCCGCGCTCCGCCACCTCTACGGTCGCCGGCGTGGTCAACGGCTCTGGCACATCAGCCAAGCTGGCCTACACCAGGCAGATTTCGCCCAAGTTTGAGTACAAGGTCGGATCTTGGGTGGTCGATGGGGCGATGGCGCTTTCCCGTGCGGTAAACAATTACGAGGCGCTTGAGCGTGGCTTCGCCAACAACGAGGCGGGCACGCTGCCGGGTGGCTGGACCGCGACTCGCCCAAACCAAGAGTCGTGGGAATGGACGATCCGGCAGAACTCCGGCGCCGACTGGCTCGACCTCCGCAATTGGAACAATATCACCGGCAACGCTGCCACCGACGCCCGCTCCGGCGGCACCCGCGTAACGAACGACGACCGCACATGGATCACAGAAAAATGGACCGGCACGCTCAACGCCCGCTGGGCGGTGCCCTTTATCGAGAAGTTTCCCACCATCTTGAAGTTTGGCGGCAAGTGGGATGAGGAGAGCCGCAAGAACAACACCCTCACGGCATTGGCGGTCTGGTCCTACAATGGGCCGGGTGGAAACACGACGGCCGTTAGTCCCACGACGGGGGCGAACGTCATCACCAGCTTCGGCAACTGGGCGAATGTCGGGCCGCAGTTCATTTCGTCCTATCCCTATGACATGGGCACGACCAATGCGCTCACGACCTACAGCATCAATGGCGTCCAAAGCGTGCTCCCGCGCGTGAATCGCGCGGCGATGGCCGAATTGTTCCGCTCGCGCCCGGAACTGTTCGTAAACACTTCCACGCCGGAGGACTACTACACCGCCCGAATCGCCAATCCGCGTAATTTTCGCCAGACGATCACGGCCTGGTACGGGCAAGCTGACATGCGGCTGACTTCGAAACTGCAGGTGCGTTACGGCGGGCGTTTTGAGGAGACCGAGAATGCGCTCACTGAATTCGATCCGTTGACGCGCGCGCAGATGCTGGCCTCACCGTACGCCAGCCAGTTGAACGCCCCGGGCACGAACAATGGACGCCCGCTGACGCTGGCAGGCATGAAATACCAGTACGAAACCCAACCCCGCGTGGTCCGGAGTTCAACGTATCACAATTGGTTCCCCTCGTTCCTTCTCAAGTACCAGATCCTGCCGAACCTGGAGTTTCAGTCGGGAGTCAACAAGGGCATCTCTCGTCCTCCGATCGACAGTCTCACGGGCCTCTGGTCCATCAATGAATCCAACCGGATCGTCACCGCGCCGAACCCCGGACTGCAGCCGGAATACCACAAGGTCTATCAGACGCGCCTGGCCTACTACTTTGGCGGCAGCTCGCCCGGCCAGTTGTCGGCCGGCGTCTCGCAGGATGAGGCGACTAACTTCATCCAGACCTTCGACTACACGCCCACGCAGTTCGGCATCGATGATCCGGACTTCGCCTCGTACACCTTCCGTTCAACTTCCAACAGCGAGGAATTTCAGAGGTTCCGGAGCATGGATCTCGCCTACAATCAGACGCTCGGCTTCCTTCCGGGCGAGTACCTGCGTGGCGTCAACGTGGCCGCAACTTACGCGCGGGCTTACGCGAACCACCGGCGGCGGAACATCGCCCCGCACCGCTTGACCGCCCGGCTGGGTTACACCTACAAACGGTTTAACGGCTCGTTCAACATGATCTGGATCGATGATCGCGTCAGCGATCAGGCCAACTATGGACGTATCTGGGGTGCGATGACGAAGTTTGACCTGTCACTCACCTGGAAGCTGAATCGTTACGCGTCGCTTTACGTGCAGGGCCGCAATATCACCAACCAGAAGGATTTCTATTATGAGTCGCCGTTGGGAGTGCAGGAAGGCAAGCAGCGTTACCTGCGGCAGATGGAGGAATACGGCGACAACTGGGTCTTTGGCATCAAGGGCCAGTTCTAATCGGAGCCCGGATTCGCTTCGCGAGGCGCCTTCGCTCGGGGTTGGGCCTCCGCTTTTTTCGCCATGAAGTCGCCCATGACGCGCCGGCAGGTCCTGCACACCGCAGGCAAGCTCCTGCTGGCCGGCGCGGTGTCGCCTCTGCCGGCGGCGACGCCTCGTCGGAAGCGCGTCATCATCGTGGGCGGTGGAATCGGGGGTCTTTGCTGCGCCTACGAGCTGATGGAGCGCGGGCACGATGTCACAGTATTGGAAGGATCGCACCGCACGGGTGGGCACGTGAAGACTATCCGCGAGCCGCTGCCCGACGGATTGTACGCTGACGTAGGCGCCGAGCACTTCACCAATCCCGGCTACGACGATTACCGGCGCTACGTGGAGAAATTCGATCTGCCCGTCCTGCCCTGGGCCCGACGGCAGAACATGTACCGGCGCATTGATGGCCGTTGGTTCACCGAGGAGCAACTTGCGGACAAGTCCGTGCTTAACGATTTGGGCTTCAACGCGCGTGAGACCGACTACATCCGCCAGCACGGCCTGCGGGAGCTGCCGATGCTCTATCTCGCGCCCTACGTGGCAAAGTTTAAGGACGAGTACCAGCCGTTCGGCGTCGGTTTGGATGAATTCGACTACCAATCACTGGGGGAAGTGCTGGCGGAGTCGGGCGTTTCGGCCGCCGCGGCGCGGTCCATCGGCGCCACCCGCTTGCCGGGCAAGGCGAAGGCTTCGGACGGACCCTCCGCGCTGTTCCGAATCTGGCAGCAGGCGATCCCGAAGATGCGCGGCCTGCCCGTCTTCAAACGCGAGGTGTTCCATCTCAAGGGGGGGAATCAACTGCTGCCGGACAGTTTCGCTGCCCGGCTGGGAGACCGCGTCCAGCGCCAGAGTCTGGTGACCGCGATTGAGCGGCGCGACGCATCCGTCACCGTACAATTTACCCACGCGGGCC
>JBEENF010000035.1:0-15719 GCA_041192325.1 Verrucomicrobiota bacterium | reverse complement strand
TACGGCGCTCCGCTTCACTTCCGCTGGCGCAAATTTCAAGCTCCAGGGAGCCAAGGTGGACTTTACTGAAGTCACCTTGCGCGGGGCCAATTCCGCCATCGACGCACACGGCGAATACGCGCTCGACCGCCGTCAACTCGCGTTCAATGCGAAGCTGTATCCGTTTCAGCAAAGCAACAATCTTCTGAAAACCATCGTGGGCGCCGTGCTTTCGCCCATTTCAAGCGCCTTTGAGGTGAAGCTCACCGGCACGATCGATAAACCGCAGTGGGCGTTCGTAATCGGCCCCACCAACCTCCTCCGATCCCTCAGCTCGGCGCCGGGCGACCCGTCCGATCCTGGCACGGCCTCCCCGCCTGCGTCCCCCGCCTCCAACGCGCCCGCCGTCAAAGCCCCTGCGGCAGCACCCGACTCCTCCTCGCCCGACCGAAATCACGCGCCTCGCCCTAAAGATTAAAGACCTCGCGAGCAGGGATCGCGGCCAATCAGATCCCCCTCGCTGCGCAACGCCTCGATATCGCCTTTGTGTTTCGCATCCGCCGCCAGATTAACCATTTCTTCCGGGTCATGCTCCAGGTCGAAAAACAGCCAGGGTGAACCATCCGGATTTACGACAAGCTTGCGCCGTTTTGTTCTGATGCCTGCCCAAACGCGATCACACTGGAACGGCAATGCCACCACACTGGGCATGGAAATTCGAGCGGACGTGGCAGACTCCGCTTTGAAGAGATTCCCGTCTGCCCACGCCAGAGCAAGCGTCGGTAGGGCAAGCAACGATACCGCTGCATCGCTGGTCCGGCCCGCCGTGGAGCGATCTGGGGAGCGCACGAGCAGCGGCACCCGCACGGATTCCTCGTAAGGCCAGCCCTTCCGAAAGAGCCCGTGCGCGCCGTGCATATCGCCATGGACGCTGGTGAAAACGATGTTTGGCGCCATCGCTCCGCTTCGGCTTGCGGCGCGATCGACCGCGCTGACGAGAGTGCCCACCGCTCGATCGGTCGCGGCGATATGCGCGTAGTAGCCGGCGAGTTCCCGCCGGGCTTTGCCCTCTGCTTCCCCCCCGCGGGGCACATTCACCGGCAAAATAATTTCCCGCGGATCCCAAGGCAGCACCCCGCCCGCCGCGGCATCGTACGGCGGATGCGGTGCTTCGAGGCTTACCACACAAAACCACGGCGAACGCCGCTCTCCTTGGCTCATTGCGGTTCCCACCCACTCCGCGGCGCGATGGCACACCACGTCACTCTGATAGCCCGGAAACGGTTGCGGTTGGGGGAGCTCCGAGCCGTGCAGCCAGGGATCGTTCAACAAAAATCCCCCTTCAAATCCTTCCCAGAATTCAAAGCCGCCGCGACCTTCCGGCGGGACGAGCGTTTTCGCATGGGCTTCGCCGACGAGCGCCGCCTGGGGATCCCGTTTGGCCAAATGCCATTTGCCCAGAAAGCCCGTGCGATAGCCGCGCTCACCCAACGCATGCGCGATCGTCCGACCTTGCGCGGAAGGACTGCCCCCGCGGCGTTCTCCCGCGTAAGGCGGGAGGGGATCGAAATACTCGCGCACGCCGTTTTCCGGCGAGGGAATCCCCGTCAGCATCGCGGCGCGCGCGAAGGGCCCGAAGGGGTGTGGCGTCACTGCCTCCGCATAATTCGTGCTCTGCGCCGCCAGAGCGTCGAGGTTTGGCGTCCGCGCATTGGGATCACCCGCATACCCGCAGGCCTGCGCCCGCCATTGCGTCGTGACGATCCACAAAATATCCGGCTGTTCAATCACGGCATCCCGCTTCAACGCGGCAGCGATCGGATGGACGTTGGCCCGCCCGTCACCGGCAGGCGTGTCTTGGTGTCCCGCAATTTCCCGTCGCGCACCTCAAATACTGCGAGCTGCCGGTCGACGTTGAATTGCGCGATGAGGTAACGGTTGTCGGCCGTAAACACGAGGCCCTGTGCGGCTTCGCCGCCCGGCACACTGTCGCTTGGGACCGCCTGTCCGTTTTTGATTTCAAATAAGACCAACCGGCCCACCGCCTGCCGGCCGGGGTTGTCCGCGGTGAGATTGGAACCATTCATCGTCTGGGCGACAATCCAGCGGCCGTTCGGCGAAATCGCCACTGCCTCCGGCACGGCCGGCACCGTAAGGTGCTGCACCGCCCGAAATGGGCGCCGCGCAACATCAATGAGCGTAATCGTATCCACGTCGCCAAACATTTTTCCGACATTTCCCGCGAGCCCCGCCAGGCCCACATTGCTCACCACAGCCCAGCGTCCATCGCTGGAGACATCGATCGCATATGGCGCCACGCCGCTTGCGATCCGCTCGCGCTCGGTCGTCACTTGCGCGCCATTCACGTTCAACACGAGAATGCCCTGCTCGTCGCGCAGGCACACGAGCGCCGCTCGTCCGTCAGTTGTAAACGTCACGCCCGAAAGTCTGCCCTCGGCGATTTTCAACTGCTCACGCAGCGTGACGGTTTTCTCCTTGATGCTTAGCACCGCGACCGTCCCGCCCAGCGTGGCCGCGAGGAGCAACGTGCCCGCGCGATTGATACTCAACCCTTGCGGATGCTGCCCCAGTTCGATGCGACTCACCACGCGCGCCGGTTTCGCTTCCAAGTCCACCACCTGCAGGTAGGTATCCGCGATTACTTTCTTCCCTTGATAATCGTAATGGTTGGTTGCCGAAACGACCGCGATCTTCCCGCTGGGTGCAATGGCCACGGCTTGTGGCGGGCCGGCAATCGACGTCGCGACGTCCAACGTCGCGATGATCTTCGGGGGAAAATTTGATGCATCGATGAGGTTAAGCGTATCGGAGCCTGGATTTTCGGGGTAGCTGTCCACGCCCGTTTTGCGCGCCAGCTTCGCGTCGTTCACCGACACGATGAGGTCCGGAACGCTGTATAAGCGAACCGGGCTCAGCAAAGCCAGTGCAAGGAGCACTCCGTGCCAGCGCGCTAATCTTCCCCGCGCAATTTCCCGGAGCGAAGCGGCCACTCTAGCACTCCCGCCCAGAATTAAATGCGCCATGGCGTCACCGTATTTTTCGAGAATTCCCTGTCCAGAGTATTACCCATTCCGCGCCTCCTGCGGATCGAAGCCACCATGCGCCGGTAACGAGCGTTGATTTCGCCGGCGCATGAACTACATCAGCCAGGGGACCCGCCGTCATAACTGCGGCACTCCACTGAACAACCCCAGCGCTTCTCTCCCAGCTCTCATGACTTTACGTTTTCTCGTCCTTTTTGTCGCCAGCCTCCGCGCCTTTCTTCCCGTGGCAACCGCCGCTCAGTCGGCGGGAAAAAACAACGACGCCAAAGTTTTCCGCGCGGGCGCGGCCACGAGCAATATCACGCCGCCGCTCGGCATCTCACTCGACGGCCCGATCGGGCAGAATGGTCCCGCCACGCACGTGCACGACGAAATTCATGCGCGCTGCCTGGTGCTCGATGACGGCGCCACCCGCGTGGCGATCGTGGTATGCGACAGCACGATGATCAATCGTTCCGTCTTCGATCGGGCCAAGGCTTTCGTGCAGGCGGAAACGGGACTTCCCGCCAACCGTATGCTGATGGCGGCCACCCACACGCACAGCACACCCCGTCCGATTGAATTTCTGCCGGGACAGCTCGAAGTCGATTATCACGGCTTCCTGGCGCGACGCATTGCCGACGGGGTTCGTCGCGCCATCAATCAGTTGGCGCCCGCCAAAATCGGCTGGGGCTCGGGCGCAAAACCGGAATTGATCTTCAACCGGCGCTGGTATCTCACGCCGGGGACCAAGCTGCCCAACCCCTTCGGGACGACGACCGACAAGGTGCAGATGAACCCCCCGTCGGGCAGTCCCAATCTGCTTGCACCCGCCGGTCCCGTGGATCCGCAAATTTTCGTGTTGTCGGTGCAGCATGCGGACGGACGTCCGCTGGCTTTGCTCGCGAATTACGGACTGCATTACATCGGTGGCACGCGCGCCGGCGCGATCAGCGCCGATTATTTCGGCGCGTTTGCGGACCGCATCCAGGAACTGCTGCAGGTCGATCGCCAGGATCCGGCGTTTGTGGGCATTATGTCCAACGGCACCAGCGGCGACGTGAATGGCGTGGATCCCAAGACGCGCCCGGCGCCACAACCACCTTACGTTCGCATTCGCGCCGTCGCGGATGCCGTGGCCCAGGAAGTCCTGCGTATTCATCAGGGGATTCAACATCGCGCCTGGGTCCCGCTCGGCATGAACGAAAGTGAGCTGGAACTGCAGGTTCGGCGCCCGACGGCCGAACGCCTGCAATGGGCCACCTCCACGTGGAAGCAGGTGTCCGACGCTTCACGCCTCACGCGGCCCCAAATCTACGCTCGCGAAACGCTCGCGCTGGCGAAATTTCCGCCCACAACGCGCCTCAAGCTGCAGACGATAAACATCGGTGAACTCGCCATCGCCGCGGCGCCGTGCGAGGTTTTTGCGGCCACTGGATTGGAAATTAAAAAGCAAAGCCCGCAAAAGCAGACTTTCACCATTTCTCTGGCCAACGGCTACAGTGGATATCTCCCCACCCCGCGCGACCATGAGCTCGGCGGCTACGAAACATGGGCCGCGCGCTCGAGTCTGCTGGAGGTAACGGCGTCGGAAAAAATCCGGGATGAACTCCTGCGCCTGTTGAGGCTGCCGGGGCCGGCCGGCGAGTGAGCGTTGCGCGCTGGCGAACCCGCCCGCGTCACGTTCCCAGCAGGCGGAGGAACTCGGGTTCGTCGATCACCGTAACGCCGAGCGTCTTCGCTTTTTCGAGTTTTGATCCAGCGTCGGCCCCGGCGACGACGAAGTGCGTCTTCTTGCTGACACTGCCGCTGACCTTTCCTCCCGCCGCCTCAATCCGCGCAGTCGCGTCTTCCCGCGAGAGCGTGGGCAGCGTGCCGGTGATCACAAAGGTCTTTCCCGCCAGCGCGCTGCTCGCTACCGCGGGCGGCGTCGGGTGCACTTCGGCAGCGTGAAGATCCATGATCACCTGCCGATTGGCGGGTTCCGCGAACCACGCACGAACTGCCGCCGCGGTTTTTTCGCCGAACCCTTCGATTCGCAGCAGTTCGTCCGGCGTGGCCGCCGCCAAGGCCTCGAGCGAACGAAACGTCCGCGCGAGATCCTTGGCTGCCGCTGCGCCCACTTGCGGAATCCCCAACCCGTGAATCACCCGCCAAAGATCGGCGGTCTTCCGGGCAGTGATTCCGGCGATCAAATTGCCGGCCCAGACCTCGCCTGATTTTTTCAACGGCAGCAAATTTTCCAACTTCAGCCGAAAAATGTCCGGCATCGTCCGGATGAGTTGCTTCTCGAGCAGCAGCGCGACCATCTCCTCGCCGAGTCCTTCAATATCGACGCCCGCTTTCGACGCAAAGTGCTCGATGCGCCGGCGCACTTTTTCGGGACAGTTCGGATTTGGACAACGCCACACCACGCCACCTTCTCCCCGCGAAGCTGCCGTGTGACAAACCGGGCACTCGCGTGGAAATTCGTAGGGTCGACTGTCCGCGGGACGCTTTTCGCGCAAAACGGCGACGACCGCCGGGATAATTTCGCCCGCCTTCTCCACCAGCACGGCATCGCCCACCCTCACGTCCTTGCGCGCTATTTCATCCGCATTGTGCAGCGTCGCCCTCTTCACTGTCGTCCCGGCCAGCACCACGGGCTTTAATTCCGCGACGGGCGTGAGTGCGCCGGTGCGCCCGACCTGAATCGTGATGTCGAGCACGCGCGTTTCGGCTCGATCCGGCGCAAACTTGTAGGCGCACGCCCAACGCGGCGAAAGTTTGCGCGCGGCCTCGGCCCGGCCGTCGAACGACATACCGCGATAACCCACGGCTTTGTGTCGCTGCTGTGCAAACGAATCCAGTTTAACCACCGCCCCGTCCGTCGCATACGCGAGTCCGTGTCTCAAGCGGTCAAGTTCCTGAATGGCCGCCCACGCGGCGTCGATCCCGCGCACCTGCCAGAATTGGCGCACGGACGGGAGCCGCCACGCGTCGAGTTGCGCGTGAAACGCCGACTGCGAATCGACCACCGCCGGTTCACAATAACCCAAGCCGTACAACAGCATCTCCAACTTGCGCGAACTCACCAGCTTCGAGTCGAGCTGCTTCAAGGTGCCCGCGGCGAGATTGCGCGGATTGGCATACGATGGTTCGCCCGCCTCCTCCTGCAATTGATTGATGCGCATGAACTCCTCGGCGCATAAAAATATTTCTCCGCGAATTTCGATCACGGCCGGCGCGGAACTGCCGGCCAGCGTATGCGGCAGGCCCTGGATCGTGCGTACGTTCGCCGTCACATCGTCCCCCTCCTCCCCGTCTCCCCGCGTCACGGCGCGCACGAATCGTCCGTGCTCGAAAGTGAGGCTGACGGCCACGCCGTCGATCTTCGGCTCGACCGTGTAGGCGAGATCCTCCGTCGCGAGCGCCTTCACGAGCCGCGCGTGAAATTCGCGCAATTCCGCCTCGTCGTAGGTGTTGTCCAGCGTGGTCATCGCCTGACGGTGCTTCACCCGCACAAAGCCTTCGGCGCGATCGTCGCCGACTTTCGCGGTTGGCGAATCGATACCGGCGGCGCGAGCTGACTCGGGAAAAAGCTTCTCCAACGCGGCGAGTTCCTGTTTCAGCCGGTCATAATCGTAATCGGCAATTTCCGGCTGCGCCCGACGATGATAGAGTTCGTCGTGACGCGCGACTTCGGCGCGGAGCTGCAGGATACGGGTTTGGGCCTGACCGGGCGACATGGGGTAAAACTTCACGGTAACCGGAGGACAGTCCAGCCTTGCGCAAGGCGGGCCAGCGGCGCCACGGCGGTTCGGCAACGCCCTTAGCCTGGGCCCAGCTTCCGCGCAGGAGCGACCTCGCGACTCGCCACGGTATGCTCCAAAACTCGTCGATACTTTTCCCAGCCATAATACAGGGCTATGGCCACGAGGGCGCCCAGCGTGTCCGCGACCCAGTCAGCGAACTCGGCCCGCCGGCCCGGAACGAAACTCTGATGCCACTCATCGGTGACTCCGAATACGGACACGATCAGCAACGACAAGACCGCGCCCCGCCTGCCACGTCCAAGGCGACACACCAAAGTGGCGAGAAGCGCGTAGATGGAAAAATGGACTACCTTGTCGAGGCCGGGGATGGCGGGTCCCGCCACGTGAGACCGACTCGACGCGAGGAAGATGAGCGCGGCCATGGCGAGGGGCCACACGGCACCGCGGAAATTCCGGAACGAATAAGGCATGGCTACAGAGGCAGTAACCGGAAAGTTGCACGGGTTCCAGCGCGGCCGCCAGCAAGGGTTTCGGGCGAATCTCCGCGAGGGCGGAATCAACGCATGGGGAGCGCCGGCGATGCGGGGTGAAAAAGCACTTGCCTCGGCCGGACGCATGACGCTTTGTGACCCCTCACTTGTTCGGGCTGTAGCGTAGCCTGGTAGCGCGCTTGCATGGGGTGCAAGAGGTCGTGAGTTCGAATCTCACCAGCCCGACCATTTCCCCGGTGTTCATCTGACGCCTGGCGGCGCAGTAACGCTACTTTGCCACATCGTTGCCGTTGACGGAGCGGGGTGAAGTCCCGGTTCACACGCGATAACCCCCGCGCGGCGGCGCAGATTTTACAAGACCGTGAAATTGGTCTTAGCCCGCCAAAAACCCCTCGGTCTAGATTTTGACGAAACCGCGCTCCGCCGGTTGCTCTGCCGAGTCGGGGACGCGAATCAGCGCCCTGGTCACCCTGCTCCGCGCCTGTTCACCCGCTTCCCGAATTTCCCCTTGCATTGATTTCTTAATTAAAGTGTCAGTCAGCATTCTGACGCTCCGTCGCGCGCAGAATGCCCACACTCATGCGCAAGATCCTCATCGCGGAATGCAAACAGGAGGTTTCCACCTTCAACCCCGTCCTGAGTCACTACGAGGACTTCGTCATATCCCGCGGCGACGCGATCCTGGATTACCATCGGGGAAAGCGCAGCGAGATCGGCGGCGCGCTGAGCGCCTTTGATGCGCAGGGCGACATCGAGCTCATTCCGGTTTATGCGGTGCGCGCGATCACCTCGGCAGGCCTGCTGGCGGGGCCGGATTTTCAGCGCATCGCCCGTGAATTGCTCGCGGCGGTCAAGGCGGCGCCGCGGGTGGACGGCGTCTATTTCTCGCTGCACGGCGCCATGGCAGCCGAGGGCGAAGACGATCCGGAAGGCTATCTGCTGAGCGAAGCCCGAAAGATTCTCGGGGAAGACCTGCCCATCGTCGTTTCGTTGGATCTCCACGGGGTGCTCACCGACCGCATGCTGGAACACAGCAATGCGATCACGATGTTTCACACGTATCCCCATGTGGATTTCTGGGAAACCGGAGAGCGGGCCGGCCGGCTGCTTTGTCGGATCATGTCCGGGGAAGTCCAACCGGTGACGGCCAAGGTCGCCATCCCGGCGCTGGTGCGCGGCGACGAACTGATCACGGCGACCGGCTTATTTGGTGAGAGCATCCGCGCCTGCCAGGCGATTGAACAAACTCCGCCCGGTCTCGTGGCCGGGATGTTTATTGGCAACCCGTTCACCGATGTGGCCGAGCTGCAGTCCTACAGCGTCGTCGTGACGGATAACGATCCCGCGGGGGCCGAGCGCGCGGCCGTGCGCCTCGCGCAGGATTTTTGGCGCCACCGCGAACGCCTGCAGGTGCCGCTCGACAGTCTCGCCCGCAGCGTGGAGCTCGCAGCCCAGACCACCAGCGGGACCGTGATGATGGTGGATGCGGCGGACGCGACGAGTTCGGGCGCGTCGGGCGACAGTAACGCGATTCTCGCCGCGCTGGTGAAGTCTGGCTATCGCGGTCGAGCGTTGGTTCCCATTGTCGATCCGGCCGCGGTGCAAGCGGCGTTCGCGGCCGGGATCGGCGGCGCCGTCCGGACCACCGTGGGCGGGGCGCTCGACACGGGACGTTTCAGACCGCTGCCGATCGAGGGCCGGGTGCAACTTCTGTCAGACGGTCATTTCCGCAGCGAATCGTTTGGTGATTCGTGGTTTGCGGGCGAGACCGCGGTCATCATCGCAAACAATTACACGCTCGTGGTCACCAGTCGCGCCGTGAGCCTGTATGACCGGGCACTGTTTTACGCGCACGGCTGCGATCCCAAGCGCTTCGACTTGGTGGTGGTCAAGTCACCCCAATGCGAGCGGCACATGTTCAAGGAGTGGTGCTCGCAGGTCGTCAATGTGGACGCTCCCGGCTCGACCAGCGCCAACCTGCCCTATCTCGGCCACACGAAATGCATCCGTCCCATGTTCCCGCTCGATCCGAGCGTGCCGTTCGAGCCCAAGGCCAGGCTGTTCAGTCGGAAAACCGTTCGCACCTCTCCATGAAAATTACCGAAATCAAATGCGCCGGGTTGCGCGGCGCCACCCCCGAAGGCGGCTGGAGCAACGAGCTCCGTCCCGACGACTGCGTGCACACGCTGGTGGCGGTGCACACCGATGAGGGACTGATGGGGCTCGGCAGTGTCTTCACCAGCGACCTGCTCGTGCGGGCCGCGCTGCAGTTGCTCGAACCGCTTTACCGCGGCGAGAACCCGCTCGAGCCGGAACGGGTCAGCGAAAAGCTGCACCAGAACACCTTTTGGCAAGGCCGCGGCGGCTCGATCACTCACGCCATCAGCGGCATCGATATCGCGCTCTGGGACATTCTCGGCCAGGCCACCGGCCAGCCCGTGGGCCGCCTCCTCGGCGGCAGTTACCGCACGCGGGTGCAGCCTTATGCATCCCTGTTGATGCAGGAACCCGCCCCCCTCACGGAGCACTTGCTCAAGGTGAAGGCGCAGGGCTTTCGCGCCTTCAAGATCGGCTGGGGCCCCTTTGGCCGGCGCAACAGCGCGATGGACGAAGCGATCGTGAAGGCCGCGCGCGCCGCCGTCGGTCCCGACTCGTTGCTCATGGTTGACGCCGGCGCGAGCGACGCTTTCTGGCCGCAGGGCTACAAGTGGGCGCTCCGCACGGCGGAAATGTTGACCGACTATGACGTGCACTGGTTCGAGGAAGCGCTGCCGCCCGATGCGCTGGCCGACTATATCCAATTACGAAAGCATGCGATGTTGCCCATCTCCGGCGGGGAAGTGCTGACGCGGCGGCAATCTTTTCAGCCGTGGATCGAAGGCGGCGCATTCGACATCGTGCAACCCGACGTCACGAAAGTGGGCGGCATCAGCGAAGAGCGTCGCATCGGTTGGATGGCGCAGGATCACGGCGTCCGCCTGATTCCGCATGGCTGGAACACGGCCGTTGGGCTGGCGGCCGATCTCCATCTGGCGGCCGCTTTGCCGGACACGAACTTGGTGGAATACCTCACCGGCTCCCCCTTCATCGACGACATCACGGCCGGCGGCTGGCGGCTCGACGCCGACGGCATGCTGCCGATACCCGTCACGCCCGGACTGGGGCTGCGACTGGATCCGGATGCGCTCGCAAAATACACTCGGGGCGAACGGCTGCTGAGCTGATCCGGGCAATAAAAAAGGGCCGTCTACCCCTAGACGGCCCTAACCCTAACACCAAGCAAACCATTAGAACTACAGAGAGTCAGACGTGTCGGGGTAAGGTTCGTTCAAATCTGGCGGCAAACTACTTAACCTCGCGCAAAAACTTGGCATAGGCGGCGTCGGCCTCGGCGCGGACCTTCCCCTTCTGCGGCGCTGAACGTTTCGGCGTCTGGGCGGGGACCTCGGCGTTTTGCACAAGGAAGCGGTAATGAAGTTCCAATGGCGTGCCCTTCTTTAAGTCCTTTTTGAAGAAGAATCCGAAACGGCCGTATTCCCGCGTGGAGAACTCTTCCACCGGGTTCTTGGGCGCATTCATTTGCACCGCGCTGTACCAACGACCGTGCAACGGGAAGAGAAACTCACCCCACTGGAGGTCCTTGCCGACAACCGACCCGGTGTTGTTGACGTTGGTCTTCGAATAGCCCTTCCCGGCGGTGGGCGCGTTCTCCGGCGACCACAGGTAGGAAGTCTCATCGGCGTGCGCCACAACTTCATGGGACACGCGCATGTGAATGCCCGCGTGTTGCACATCTCCGCCGAGGCTGAGGTCGCGGGCCGGAGTGAGTTTGAAGGTGGCATCCACCTGGGCGGCGACGCCGGGAGCAGGACGCGAAATCTTTAACGTGCGTTTTTCCGTCAGGAGCAGGTTCTGGCCGGAGGGCGCAGAGCCATCCCGCCACTCGATGCGCGCGACAATCGTCGCCGAATCTTTGGTGGTGGTCAGTTGCTCCAATTCCGCAACTGCCATTTCGGCGGGGGGGCCGGCCTTGCCCTTGCCGCTCTTTTCGCCGCCCAATCCCCACAGGCTGGTTTGACCGAGGTCAGATTTTACCTGCTGCCAGCCGATGAAAATGCCGCGGTGATGCGGCTCGATGCCCACCGTCTTGCCCGCCTTGTCCAATCCCGAGTTCGTCAGTAAACGGCCCTGATCGTCGTAAAGGGCGAGATACGGCATCTTCTGGCCGGAGCCATAAATGAAACGGGCAACAACCTTGCCGTCCTCGGTGACGGTCACGTTTTGGCCGGGCAGATCTTCGTTATTGGCCTTCGTCAGTTTCCAATCCGCGGCAAACGCCGAGGCGACCGTGGCGGCAAAGGCGGCAATGAGAGTGAGTCGGGAGAAGGAGCGCGGCATCGGAAATGCCGGTTTGAGCGAGGCGTGCAGTGAGCGCATAAGGGTGAATTATCGGGTTAAAATAAGGGGCCGGCGGCCACGAAAACATTTCGCCCGCGGTGATTCCATTCAATTCGATGCGATTTGCGGGCGGGCTGCCGTGCTTATCCCTTGCCGGACCAGCGCCGGCCAATTGAATTCTGGCGCAGGCCTTTTCTGCGTTCCCTCCCCATGTCACTCCCGTTGCTCTCCCGTCGTCAGTTCATCGGAGCCACCGCCGCGGCGCTCCTCGCCCCCAAGTTCGCGTCAGCCGCCAGCGTCCCCGAGCCGATCATCGATATTCACCAGCACACGAATTATGGCGGCCCGCGCGACGATGCCTTCAAGGTCCTCGGCCTGGGACGCACCCACGAAGAACTTGCCGCGCATCAGCGCCTGATGGGAGTGACCACGACGATACTCCTGCCCGCCGGTCGTCCAGTCGACCGCGCCTCCACCCATCGCGGACGAGCCAACGGCCTGCAGGGCACGTGCTCCACCAACGACGACTGCGTGGCGCTGGCCAAAATGTATCCGAGGGAGTTTGTGTTTGGCGCCAACGAAGTGAGCGACCTCGCCGACGCGCCGCAGGTAATCGAGAAATATCTGAAACTCGGCGCGGTGGTGATCGGGGAACAAAAATTTGGCGTCGAATGCGACGCACCGGAAATGCAGAAACTGTACCAACTGGCTGAGGCGTATAATGTGCCGATCCTGATGCACTGGCAGGCCGGCAGCTATAATTTTGGGCTGGAGCGGTTTCACACGATGCTGAGCAAGTATCCGAAAACCAATTTCATTGGCCACGCGCAAACCTGGTGGGCGAGCATCGATCGGGCCTACCGCTCCAATCCGGAAAATCTTTCCCCCAAGGGAACGGTCACGCCGGGCGGCATCACCGATCGTTATCTCAGCGACTATGCGAACATGTACGGCGACCTCTCCGCCGGCTCGGGCCGCAACGCCATGGGCCGGGACCCGGAGCACGCCCGCGCCTTCTTCCAGCGGCATCAGGACAAGCTGCTCTTCGGCAGCGATTGCACCGACAAGCTGGCCCAGGGGACCGTTTGCATCGGCGCGAACCAGATCGCGCAGATTAGAAAATTTGCGCCCAGCAAGGCGGTGGAGCGGAAGCTTCTTTATGAAAACGCGAAGAAGCTGTTCCGGTTGAAGGATATTGCTTAGCGGGGCGGCGCCATGGAAGGCGTCCCCGAAGCGAGCGCGTTACCATTCGCAGGGGCCGGCGGCTGGATTCACGATTGATTCATGGAGTCGGGAGCGGCTCAATTCCGGGCATGGACACCCCACATCTGCTCTCTCGTCGGAAATTCATCACCACTTCCGCGATCGCGCTCGCCGGCGCTCGCCAAGTCCTGGCTGCCCCCGCCGTCGAGCCGGTCATCGACATCCACCAGCACACGAATTATGGCGGCGGGCCCAACCGGGCTCCGCGCACCCACGATCAACTCGTCGCCCACCAGCGGGCGATGGGCATTACGACCACCATTTTGCTGCCGGCGGGCCGGCCGGTGAACCGCCCGTCCACGCACGAGGGCACTTCCAACGGGCTGAACGGCACGTGCACGACGAACGAAGACTGCATGATGCTGGCGAAGAAATATCCGAAGGAGTTTGTCTTCGGGGCCAACGAGGTGAGCGATCTGGACGATGCGCCGGCGGTGATCGAAAAATATCTGAAGCTCGGCGCAGTCATCATTGGCGAACAGAAGTTCGGCGTCCAATGCGATTCCGCGGAAATGCAGAAGCTCTTCAAGCTGGCCGAGGCCTACAACGTGCCGATCCTGATGCACTGGCAGCACGGCCGCTACAATCACGGCTTCGACCGGTTTCACACCATGCTGCGAAAGTATCCGAATACCAATTTCATTGGTCACGCGCAGACGTGGTGGGCGAACATCGACAAGGGTTACAAGGACGACGCGAAGAACCTTTATCCCAAGGACAAGGTGACCGCGGGGGGCCTGACGGATCGTTATCTCGCCGACTATCCGAATATGTACGCGGACTTGTCGGCGGGCTCGGGCTTCAACGCCTTCGAGCGTTACCCGGACGGCAAATCGTTCATCGAGCGGCACCAAAACAAACTCCTTTACGGCAGCGATTGCAACGACCTGGCGGGCCGCGGCGGCAGTTGCTCGGGAGCCATGCAGCTGGCGCAAATGCGGGCGATGGCGCCGAACCAGGCGGTCGTGCGTAAAATTCTCTACACCAACGCGCGGAAACTTTTCCGACTCGCCTGAGCGAATCGCGTCCCGGCCGGCCAGGGCGCGATTCGATTGGCCCGCCCGGGGGCATCCAGAAAAAAGGCGCAGACTTCTGCGCCTTTTTTTGGGGTCACTCCGGCCCGGCGCAAACGCGCGCGATCCTTACCACGGCCGCTTGAAATCGGCCGGCATGATCTTGTGGACTGCGCCAATGATCCGGTTTTCGACGCCCGGGGCGAAGCGGTTGGGCCGGTCGTAGATCGGCATCGAGCCACCCCCCTCGTAGCCGCCCTCCTGCAGAATCCGCTCGGAAGGGATGTAGCACGGCACGTCGTTGGAGTAGCCGTTCACCCACAGACGCTCCGCGTCGAGCTCGCGCTTCAAGCGCAACGAATAATCGACCACGACTTCGCCGGGCAGGAAGACCATCGCGAGATCGCGGCCGAAATTCCAGACCTGCACCAGGTAGGGCAGCGAGGTCGGCAGGGTCTCGCCGCGGTCAAGTTTGGCGAGCTGCACCTTGGCGTTGTAGCTGACGCCGCCCTTTTCCCTGGTTTTAGCCTCCCACTCGGCGCGGGTCGGGAGCTTTTCGAATGGCAGCGAAATCTGCTCGGTCCGGCATTCCAGCTTGCTCTGGAGCGGATGCAAGGTCGTGCCCGAGGCCAGGCGCTTCGCCTCGGCGCCGAGCTGGTTGCCGTACTCGATTGCGTGCTCGTAAGTGCCGCGCGGATTCGGGTTCTGGTCGGCGCCGCAGCCGATCGCGGTCAGGGCAATCGCTCCGGGAAATTCCTTCTCCATCGCCTCCTGCGCGCACCCCGCCCAGTCGGCGTGGAACTTGTTGAAACCCGTCGTGGTGCAGTGGCACGCATAGCTCGTAAGCAGGGCGCGCACCCTGCCATCCGCGCCCACCACCCGCAGCACGGGCAGCGAATGATCCTCCGGGCGGAAGACGTAATTGCGCCGGTTGTGCGCAAAGCTCACGTGTCCGGAGCCCCAAGCCAGCTTTGCCGGCTGACGATTGGCGAGCGCGGCGAGGGCCACTTGCTCGAGTTTGTCGGTCAGGTCGCGGGTATAGCGCTCGATGTTCGCCCAATGGTCCGGCGGAATGCTCTCGCTGAATATATTGTTCAGCACGCCGACCAGCATGGGAGCGCTGTGGGTGTGGCTGGAGCAAATCGCGACGCGCGCATCGACCACCTTGGTCTTGGCGGCGAGGCGTTTCACCAACTCGTTGCGCACGTTGACCCCCACGCCGCAGTTGTCGACCGTCAGCAGCACCGCCGGCTGCTCCGCGTCGCTCCCGAAGGCGATCGCCTTGGCGTGAAGCCGCTGTTCGATTTCCTTGGTTTCCAGACGACGTCCACCGTAGCCGCTCAGCCGCACCGGATAATCCGGCGTGATGTCCACCTTGGCGGCGCCGATCATCCACTCGGACGCGTCGGCCGCGAAAACGGAGCAAGCCAGGAGGCTGGAAATAAGCCAGGCGGCGAGGAATTTGTGAGGATGGAGTCTCATGATACGGTGGGTCGTGGTCGGAGGGTGGAAATCAGCTTGGACGAACATGGCGCCGTTTTTTTAAAACGGGAATCCTCAACTGAGCCGGCGACCGGTTTTTCCGATCCATGACTTTCGGAGCATTGCAGCCGGCGGGAAGTATGCCACTGCTACCTCCATGAGCCTTCCCCACTTGGGCAGTTGCCTTCGAGTAATCGCGGCCATCGGCGCCGGCCTTGTTACACGCCACGCATTCGCAGCCTCCGCTGCATCCAGCCAGCCATGGAATACGATCGCCGCGTATTTTTCGAGCCC
>JBEENF010000034.1:0-15859 GCA_041192325.1 Verrucomicrobiota bacterium | reverse complement strand
CTCCGTCCCCCCTGGAGGGGGGCGCCAACCCCGGCGAAAGCGGGCCAAGGGTGATTCACGGCGTTGGCGCCAGGATCGGCGCCGGGAAGACTCTGACCTGAGCCACGTCGCGACGCAACCCGGCACGATAGTCCGGATGCGCAATGGAAATCAGCGCGTCGGCCCGCTCGCGCAACGATTTCCCGTGAAGATTCACCGCCCCATACTCGGTTATCACCCAATGCACATGGCCGCGCGTGGTGACGACGCCGGCGCCGGGCCGGAGCAGGGCGACGAGCCGCGAATTGCGCCCGGCCGCGGCGGTCGAGGGGAGCGCGATGACGGGCTTGCCGCCGCGGGAAAGCGCGGCGCCGCGGATGAAATCCATCTGGCCCCCGATGCCCGAATAAATCCGGCTCCCGATGGAGTCGGCGCACACCTGGCCCGTGAGATCGATTTCAATGGCGGAATTAATCGCGACGACGCGCGGATTCTTCCGGATCACCGACGTGTCGTTCGTCCAATCGCACGGATGAAAATTTACGAGCGGGTTGTCGTGCACAAAGTCGAACAACCGCCGGCTCCCATTGACAAAACTGGTGACGATGCGTCCCGGTGCGACCGCTTTCAACCGGTTCGTAATCACTCCTGACTCCACCAGATCCACCACCCGATCGGAGAACATCTCGGTGTGAATACCCAGCTCGTGTTTGTGCTGCAGGCGGGCGAGCACCGCGTCGGGAATTCCGCCGATGCCCATCTGCAGGGTGGAGCCATCCTCCACCAGTTCGGCGACCAGTTCCCCAATTCTGGCCTCGACCACCGTTTCCGGCGTGGGCAAATGCTCCACCAAGGGCCGATCCGTGGCCACGAAAGCATGCACGCGGTCCAGCGAAACCACATTGTTGCCGTGGGTCCGGGGCATCTGCTCGTTGATCTCGGCCACGACGTAACGGGCGGTATCCGCCGCGGCTTTGGCGGCATCGCAGGAGGTGCCCAGGGAGCACAACCCATGCGCATCCGGCGGGGACAATTGCAGGAACGCCACATCGAGCTTGACCGCGCCGCTGGTGAAAAGACCCGGAATGTCCGAGAGAAAAACGGGGACAAAATCGGCCCGGCCCTCCGCCACGGCCTGCCGCAGCGGCGCGCCGGTAAAGAGCGAAATGGAACGGAATTCCTCCTCCCGACCCGGCTGGGCGAAGGGAGCGGGACCCGCCGTGTGCAGGTGATAGAGGCTCACTCCCTCGAGATCCACCCGGGCGCAGAGCGCATCGAGCAGAACGGCCGGGGTGGCACAGGCTCCATGAACGAAAATGCGATGGCCGCTGCCGACCAAGGCAACGGCATCGGCGGCCGAGACCGCGAGGGATTTCCAAGTGTACGGCATCGAGGCTGGTCCAGCCTGTCGCCACCGGCCCCGCGAGCAAAGCGTCGAACCTGCGCATCAAATGCCAAGTCATGCGCATTTTTTGTGAGAAGGTGACAACGGCAGGCGTGGCGGCACATTCCAGGGTTGCGCGCCTGGCGTTACCCGATTCTGAAGAAGCTCCCTTGAACATGACTCCCTTGCCTCCCCCCGCCTGGTCCCGCCGGATCGCCGTGTTGGGCGGCGGCATCACGGGCCTCACCGCCGCGTGGCAATTGCAGCGGAGCGGCCTTACTCCGGTCGTCTTCGAGAAAAATGGGCGCATGGGCGGCGCGATTGGCGCGTTTCAGCAGGACGGCTGGCTGCACGAACTTGGTCCCAACTCGCTCTTGGAAGGCTCGTCCGAGGTGGCGCGCTTTATCGACGAGCTGGGCTTGGGCAGTCGCCGCGTCTACGCCGACGCGAAAGCCTCCAACCGTTATATTTTGCGCGGGGGTCGTCTGACACCGATGCCCACGTCACCCGCAGCCTTCCTTTCCACTCCTCTTTTTTCCTGGGGGGCCAAGTTCGCCTTGCTGGGTGAACCCTGGCGCAAGCGCGCGACCGCCGACGCGGAGGAGAGCGTGGCCGATTTTGTGATACGCCGACTCGGGCGGGAATTTCTCGACTACGCCATCAACCCCTTTGTGGGTGGCGTTTACGCCGGGGATCCCACGCAGCTGGCCGTGCGGCACGCCTTCCCCAAATTGCACGCCTTGGAGCAGGAACACGGGTCATTGATTCGTGGCGCGCTGAAGCGCCGGAACACGAGCGGAGGACCCAAGGGCCGGATCTTTTCGTTTCCGGACGGCTTGGAGGAATTGCCCCGCTCCATTGCGGCGTCCCTCGCCGAGCCGGTGCGGCTGCGCACGGCCGTCACCGACGTGCGGCGGGAGGGGGCGGGCTGGGAAATCAGCTTCGAGCACGCGGGCTCCGCCGGCCGGGAAACGTTTGCCGCCGTGGTGTGCGCGCTCCCGGCGGACGCGCTGGCGACACTGCGCATCGCGGGTCTCGCCCGCGCCTGCCCGCTGGAGACCTTGCGCGAAATCGAACACCCGCCGGTCGCTTCGGTTTTCACCGGTTTCCGGCGGGAGGATGTCAGCCATCCGCTGGATGGTTTCGGCGTGCTCGTTCCGGAGGTGGAGCGCCGGCCGCTCCTGGGGGTGCTCTTCTCGAGCACGCTTTTTCCCGCGCGGGCCCCGGCCGGCCATGTCGGCCTGACGACGTTCGTCGGCGGGATGCGTGATCCCGCCCTTGCCCACCGTGACGAATCCGAGTTGCTGCGCGTCGTCGGGGCCGAACTTGAGTCCATGCTCGGCGCGCGGGGAAAACCGGCGTTCACGCATGTCCAACGCTGGCCGCGCGCCATTCCGCAATACACGCTGGGGTATCAGCGTTTCAAGGACGTCATCAGCCAGGTGGAAGCGGCGGCGCCCGGCGTCTTCATCGGTGGGAACTGCCGCGACGGCATCTCGCTCGCCAACTGCATCGAATCGGGCCGCCGCCTCGCCCACGTGGTCACCAAATACACGGTCGCCTCGCCCGGAATCTAACCCGCGTCAGCGCGCTCATGCCTTCCAACTCTGCAGGCTGCGAATGTAGTTCGCGCGTTCGAAGGCCGCAGGATCCCGCGCGCGCCGCAAATTCAGCGCACCGCGAAATTCCGCGACATGGGCGAACCCATGAGCCTCCATCCAAGCCTGCAATCCCTCGATAAGACTCGCGATCACCCGCGGACCGTGGGCCAGCACGGCTGAAACCAACTGCACCGCATCGGCTCCGGTCAAAAGCGCCTTGATGGCTCCGTCCGCGGTGTGGACTCCCCCGGTGACGGCGAGGGAACCCCGCAACTGGGGCGACAGGATGGCCAGCCAGCGCAAGCGCAACAACAGTTCCTGCGGATCGGACAACCGCAACACCGGCTGCACTGCGAGATCCTCGGTGTTCACATCGGGCTGGTAGAATCGATTGAAGATCACCACTCCCGCCGCGCCTGCCAGCTCCAGGGCGACCGCCAGTTGCGCCACCGCCGAATGGAAGGGAGAGAGTTTCACGGCCACCGGGATCTTCACCGCCCCCGCGACGCTCCCCACCATTTCGAGCATTTCAGTTTCAACCCGATCGGCGTCAATCGAGGGATCCGCCACCACTTGATAAAAGTTCAGTTCGATGGCGTCTGCGCCGGCCGATTCAAGCCGTACGGCAAACTCGGTCCAGGCGCCGTGCTGGTGGCCGTTGAGCGAGCCAATCACCGGAATGGAAAGAGCGGCTTTCAACCGCGTCACCTGCCGCAGGTACTGGTGCGGCGAAACTTGATATTCAGCGTGCTCCGAGCCGGCTTCGAGGGTTTGGCTCTGCCAGTCGGGCGCAAACGCCCGGCGCGACGGGAGGGGCGGATCGAACTGCTCCGTGAAGACCGAGCGCATGACCACCGCAGCCGCCCCTGCGTCTTCCAGCCGGCGGGCATTCGAGACCTCGTCGCACAAGGGCGATGCGCCAACAATGAACGGGTTTCTCAACTCCAGTCCAAGATAGTCACTCGCGAGATTCATCAGGGATAATTGGGGTATTCAAACGATGCCACGCGATCGCAGGTCGCACGCTTGGGGGGCGAGGCGGTGGAAGCGCAGACCAGGCATATTTTCGATTTACGGCGCCGGGGGGGGTCCGATCGGCATGCCGGGCTATATGGCCGGCGCGTGCTGGCGCGGGGTCGCAACGAAGAGCGGATCGAAACGCATCGCCACGATGCGCAAGAGGGGGATGCCGATGGGCGTCACCTTGAAGCCACTGTTTTCGCGGACCAAAAGTCCGTCGGTAAAAAGATCCTGGAGGCTGTTTATCTCGGGGGAGTAGGTGTGCTCGAAATCGACGCCGAGCTGCGTGGACATCGCGCGATAATTGAGTCCGCGATCGCACATTAGCCGCATGATGATCACGCGCCGACGGCGGTCTTCGTCCGTCAATTTCAGCGTCCGCTCGACCGGCAGCCGGCCACTTTCGAGCGCCGCCCGCCATTCCGGGAGCGTCTTGTAATTCTGCCGATAGGTGTCGGGCGTGGACGAAATCGACGAGATGCCAAAACTGTAGAGCGAGGCTCCGGCCTGGGTGCTGTAGCCTTGGAAATTGCGGTGCAGCGTTCCGGCGCGTTGCGCGATCGCCAGCGAATCGTCGGGTCGCGCAAAATGATCGAGCCCGATGTCGACAAAACCCGCCGCGGTGAGTTGCTCATGGGCAGCGGCGAACATCGCCAGCTTCGCTTCCGCCTCGGGCAACTCCGCCTGTTTCTCGAAAATCCGTTGCGCCGGCTTGATCCACGGGACATGCGCGTAGCTGAAGACGGACAGCCGGTCCGGCTGCAGTCCCAGCACTTCTTCGACGGTAGGGGAAAACGACCGGGCCGTTTGCAACGGCAGGCCATAGATCAAATCCACGTTGATCGATCCGAAGCCATGACCCCGCAGCCAGCCGAACGCGTCTTGGTTCATGCGATGCGGCTGAATGCGGTGAATCGCGAGTTGCACCCGCGGGTTCGTGTCTTGCACCCCAAGCGAGGCGCGGTTGGCGCCGATTTCAGCGAGCGCACGGACATGATCCTCCGTCAGCCGGCGGGGATCGACCTCCACGCCGAATTCGCAATCCGCCGCGCGATGGGGAAACAGCTCCGCGATGAGGGCTCCCAGCCGGCGCAGCACGTCCGGCGGAAAGAATGTCGGGGTGCCGCCGCCGAAGTGAATTTGCGTCACCGGTCGCGAACAATCCATGCGCGCCGCGGTCAGGCGCATCTCGCGCTCCAAGTCGGCCAGGTACTCTTGCGCCGCATCACGCCGTTGCGTAATGACGGTATTGCAGCCGCAGAACCAGCAAAGCGTCTCGCAAAATGGCAGGTGAAAATAAAGCGAGATGGGGCCCGACCCGGGCCGGTTGTCCTCCGCGATCGCGGCGGCGACATCATCCGGCGCAAACTCAGCCGTGAACTTCGTCGCCGGCGGATACGAGGTGTAGCGTGGACCGGCGGCCGAATATTTTCGGATGAGGTCGAGATTGAGCGGCGCGCGGCCGAGGGCAGGCGTTTCGATTGATGCGATCATGGGCGGGGGCGTAAGCCAGTTTCGCACGGAGCGTCCCTCGTGGCTGCGCACGAATTGCTCGGTTCGCTGCAAAGCTTGTCAAATCCGAGCCGCCGGCCCGGGCCAGCCGCCCCGCATTTCCGGCTCGCCCAGCTGATAATCGATCTTCCAACGCGGGCTTGCGGTCACGGCCCGGAGATGGCGCACGAGCAGGGCGAGCGCAACGAGAGCGTGTTCCCTGCAGACTTGCAGCTGCTCCGCCGTCGCCGCGACTCGATTACGCCCCAAAAACGGGCGCTCCGGCCGGGAAATCATTGGACGGAGTCCGCTCCTGGCGACGCCGGGAGCGGGGAATCCATACTGGCGGACGTTTTAGCGCCGCTTAGCCGACCCGCCTTCGGGCGATCCCGCAACCGAAGCGGTGCGGTGGCGATTGTGCTTCCGGACGCCGGCCGCCGCAGTGGCGGCGCGCTCCAGCTTCACGAACGCGGCATTGATCGCCGCCAACGGCTTGGCCGCGGAACTGTGCGCGACAAAATCCACGCCCCGGGTTTCGGCCGTGGCCAGCACCGCGAATTGCGCTGCGCCGTCGTGCGGTGAATATAATCGAACATGGATGCGTAAATCGCCGATCGATGGCGTGCCGTGGCGGCGTAGCTTGACCGCCTTGGCTTCAGCGTGATCGGCGAGTCCGGCAGGGAGGGTGAAGCCCTCGGCGGCTAGGATTAATTTGGGATCGGTAAACTTCATAAAAAGATTATTTCGGAGCTTTCTTGTTTTCTTCAGTTTTGCGGGCGGCGGCGGTTGAAAGGCGGGTCCAAGGCACGGCGCGCAGCCGCTCGGCGGAGATGGCTTCGCCCGTGAGTTCGCAGCGGCCGTAAGTCCCAGCGCGAATGCGCGCCAGCGCGGCTTCGATTTCGGACAATCCGGCCTGCTCGGACTGGAGCAGCGCAAGGTGTTCACCAAATTCGCTCTCGGTCTCGGCGACGTCGACTGCATCCGTTCCGCCTTTTTCCCGGGTAGCACGCAGGGCCGCTTCATGCTCCGCCGTTTCGCCCAACAGGGTCTCACGCACCCGAAGCAAAGCGCGGTAGTGAGGCCGCCATTTCGCCGGTGGTTCAAACGAGTTGGATTCAGTGGGGGGTTTCATGGGGCGAGTCTATCGGCATGGCCGCCCGACTGCTGCGCGGTTCTTGCCGTGCCCTGCGCAATCCTTGCAAAATGCGCGAGCCAACCGCCACGGGACGACAGGCGCGCGGTCATCCGGCCAAAGTTCGCCCGGCGCAACTCGGCGCACTCGAGAGAGTCAGGCATTAAAATCGCGCCATCGCAGACCATGGCCATGCGCTCGTCTTCCTGGAACCACACGTCACGGCAGCGACCGCCAGCCTGCGGCGACGCCCGCGCGGGAATTGTGACGCGGCATGAATTCGGTGCGGCCGATGTCTCAGGGCACGCGCAGGTTCCGCTTAGCGAAGGGCTGGAGCGCGGGAGGCGAGTAACGCCGCGCTGCGCCATTTGGCTTCCGGCAAGGACGCCAACAGCACGACCGCCAGCTGGCTGGCCACAAACCCGATCAGCCACCAGAACGCGGCGTCCATGAATCCGTAACTGTGCAGCCCGACGCCCAGCATGTTCACCCCGAACCAACTCCACGCCGTCACAATGTTTCCACCGATCGCCAGCATCGCCAGGCCCCGTTCCCGCACCAAGCCGCCCCAGCGCGCGTGGAGGATAATGGCATTCCAGATCACGATCAGCAGCGCGCCGTTTTCCTTGGGATCCCACCCCCAAAAACGCCCCCAAGACTGGTCGGCCCAGATGCCGCCCAACACGGTGCCCACGAGGCTGAAAAGCGTCGCGAAACAAATGATGCCATAAATCATTTTCCCGAGGGCTCGCGCCGTGGCTTGGTCCAAGGTGCGCGTCAGCGCGCCGCGGAAGACATGGATCAAGGCGAGAAAGCCCGCGAGAAACGTCGCGGAGTAGCCGACCGTGATCGTGACCACGTGGGTCGCCAGCCAGAAGTTCGAGTCGAGCACCGCCCGCATCATCTCAAGCGTGTCGCCGCCCAAGGCGAGATGGTGCGCAATCAGGAGCGTGGCGAAACCAATCAAACCCGCTGCGACGCTGCCGATTCCATTGCGGAAGAAATGCTCGAGCAGCAGGCACAACGCCACGGCGGCCCAACCGACGAAGAGAGCCGAAGAATAGAGATTGGTCACGGGCGGCCGCGCCTCGAGCCACATGCGGATGCCAATGCCAGCGGTCGAAACGAGGAAGGCCAGGACGATGAGCCCGAACGCCATGCGTTGCAGCGCGTGCGGCCAGCGCAGCCAGGACAATACCGCGAGCAGAAATGCCGTCACATACAGCGCCATGCTGGTGGTGAACGGTTCGGCGGAATTGAACCGCGCCTCCACGGCACAGCGCGCCATCACATCCGGCCGGGTGGATTGGAGGAGTTCGAACATCTCCTGCGACGCCGCATTGAACGTGTCGGGCTGACGATCGTGCCATGCCGTCCCGATCCGGACGAAGGCACTCGCTGCCGGCCACGCCTTACCGGTGCTTAAAATGTCCGTCCACGCCGCGCCGGTGGTTTTCCACTGCTCATTGCCACCGGGATCCTGCGTCGGGATCGGCCGCAGATAACTGAACGTGTCCATTGTGGAAAATTCGCGACTCAGTTCGAGCACGGTCTTGCCGAAAGCGGGATCAGCCACGCCGCTGCCATGCGAGCCGTTCATTAAGGCCTGCGCTGCCGGCAGGTTTTTCTCGAGCGTCGTGAGCCGGGGCAGAAAATCGTCGCTGCCCACCGCCACAAATGTGCCCTGCAGGCGTTGGTACAAAACGACGTTGTTGCGCAATTGCACCACGGCGCGCTGGAACGGCGTGCGCGTGGCGCTCTCGACCTCGTCCGCCAGCTTGGCCTGTCGTTCGAGCTCGCGCAATTTCGGCTCCAGTTGCCGCGCGGAAAAGCGTTTCTGGCCGGCGCCGTCTGCGCTCGCCACGCCCAGCAACGCGAGCAGATCAGGGTGTACAATTTCGAAAACCGGATAGCCATCCGCCAACCCGGGCCGGTAAACCATGTCGAGCAGCCACTCGATCGGTTCGATGGCACGGCCGGGTGGGACCACGAGTCGCTGCCGGCCTTGCATCGTCAGGAGCGAAGTCCGTGCCACCGTGTCGAGCGGCTTGACCCGGCCGTTGACCAGGGTCGGAAGCTGCCCGAACGTCGCGCGCGCATACTCGCCGCGGCTGCGTGGTTTCAGCCAGGTAAACGCGACGAGCAAGGCCGCGCCCAAGACCACGAAGGTGGGAAGATGCTTTTTCATGCGACGGAAGTTCCCTGTGCCACGCGACCGGGCACGCCCGATTTCGTTGTGACGGGCACGACGTCCGCCGGCGCCGGCCGGGGCTTGCGGACAAAGCCGGTGAGGTGAATGCCAAACTGGATGATCAGGCCCAAGCTCATCAGCGCCGACGCCACGTAGGGCAGGATCCACGAAGGATTTCGCACCACCTGCAGGATGGTGGTGCGCTCGTTGTTCTCGAACCCCGCCTGGTAGAAAGTAAGACCCGCGTAGCGCAACGGATTATTCATGAAAACGAGGACGTCGCGGTCGTCGCGGCCATCCGGCGTTTTCAAGTGCAGGCGACTGGAAAAATTCTTGGGAATGTCCGTGCCGGGATAACGGTCGTAGCTGAATTTGAGCAGCGTCAGCGAAAACGGGTAATAGGCGCGCTGTGAGCGCATCGCGATTTTCCACGTGCGGCCCGCCACGCTGAATTGCTGCGGCAGGACGAGTTGGGTGGACGTGAGGTAAACGCCCAAGGTTCCATCCGGACCGATCAGCTCGACGATGGCGGTGGGGGCGTTTGACTCCTTGGGCGCGTGCGTGACGGGCTGGGGTACCGCCACAATGGTCTCGCCGAAACCCGCGTTGGCTTGGGCGACCGCCCCCGGCGCCCCCACCGCGGTGGAACGGGCTTGGAGGAAGGAATTGGGATAATAGCTCTTGGGAACGACGCGAAAGGGCAGTTTCGGATGTTGAAGGGGAGTTTTGCTGGCGAGACGCGCCTCCGGGATCGCGACGACATCGTCAAACGCCGGGTCGGTGGCATCAATGAAGACGAGCTCATTGCCGCGGAAACTCTCGGCGTAGCTCTTCGTCTCGTTCTCGCCCAAGCGCATGTGGTAATCCTGCTGCCACAACCCGGAAAGCAGTTCGCCAATCAAAAGGAGAATGAGCCCGGCGTGCATCAGTTGGATGCCGCTCTTGCGCCAGGAAAATTTGAACCGGTACAGGTGGGCGGCGACGAGATTGATCAGGAGCAGACCGCCGATCAGGTATCCGCCGGGAAAAATCGGGATCATCACCCGGCCGACGGGCGCATAGATGATGAACGATTGAAAATATTTCTGCTGTACGGCCCAGATTCCCAGGTTCACCTGGTCGAGCGTCGCCGCAAACACGAGCAGCATGCTGAAGACCAGCAGCACGACGGTGAGCTTGAGCGCGACCATCAGGTCGCGGAGCTGAAGGATGAATGATTTCATGGCTGGGGGGGCTTCACCGCTTTCATTTTCCCAGAACCACGCATTCCTTGCTCCGCGTTTATTGCGGAGCACTGGTCAATCCTTGTGAGATGCCGGTTCGCTGGCGCCTCCGGTCCAGCTTCATGGCAATGTTTGCACGTTACTCAGCAAGGTATGCACAGACACATCCCGGGCGTTTTGAGATAGTATCAGGCACCGCCACTTTCCCCGCACTTCCATGAAAAATCACATTCAAATCACCCTCCTTCTGGCTGGCCTCGCGGCGTTCGCCCTGCCCGCTTCATCGGCTCCGGTCGCGGAGAACTGGGAAAACCACTGCACCAAATGCCACGGCGACGACGGGAAGGGCCAAACCAAGGCGGGCAAAAAACTCGACGTGCGCGATTACACCGACCCCAAGGTGCAAGCCGAGATGAAGGAGGAACCGATGACGAAGGCCATTGCCGACGGCGTGTTCGAAAAGGGCAAAGAGAGAATGAAGGCCTACAAAGACGAACTCTCCGCCGAGGAGATCAAGGAACTGGTCGCCTATGTGCGTAAGTTCAAGAAATAGGCCGGGCACGCCTGCCCGCGCCCTCTGGTAGCGGGCCGGGGCGAAGCCGTGTTCGCCCTGCCCGCCGCCCGCTCCGCTCAACTTCTTTATGCCTGCGAATCCGACGCCAGACGCCATGAACCGGGCTGATCCACCCCGTTCGCACTTCAACAACTGGATCAGCGCGATCGGCGCGGTGCTGAGCGTGGGCGCGTTGTTCTCCTTCGCCTTCCTCGTGTGGATCGACTTCACCCAGGACGACAAGAACCCTTATCTGGGCATCTTCACGTATCTGGTGGCTCCGATCTTTCTGATTACCGGACTGGTCACCGTGTTCTTTGGCGCGTGGGCCCAACGCCGCTGGTCCATCAAGCACGCCGCGACGGCGCCGGACAAGTGGCGCCTGGATTTCACCGATCCCAAGCACCGCTTCCGGCTGGTCTTGTTTTCGACGGGCGCGCTTGTCTTCGTGATGCTCAGCGCCTTCGGCAGCTATCAAACCTATCACTACGCCGAGTCCACGCAGTTTTGCGGTCAGGTGTGTCACGACGCGATGAACCCCGAGTTTGTCACGTATCAGCGCGGAGCGCACGCCCGGGTCGGCTGCGTGGAATGCCACGTCGGCTCCGGCGCGCAGTACTTTGTGAAGGCCAAGATCAATGGCACCCATCAGTTGATCGCCTACACCCTGGACAACTATGCCCGTCCCATTCCGACCCCGGTCAAGAATCTGCGGCCTGCCCAGGACACCTGCGAGAAGTGTCACTGGCCGGATAAATTCGTGGGCAACGTGGAAATCGACTACGAACACTTCCTCTCGAACAAGAAGAGCTCCTCCTACTCCGCCCGGATGCTGCTCCACGTGGATTCCGGAAAACCGGGAGGACCGCGCGGCGGAATTCACTGGCACGCCAGCGACACGGATCGCGTCGAGTATTTCGCTTCCGACGAGAAGCGGCAGGAAATCCCGTGGATGCGCGTGACGAATCTGAAGTCGGGAGTTTCAAAAGTCTATCGCACCGATGCCTTCAAAGGCGAACCGCCGGCGGGCCAGATTCGCGTGATGGATTGCATGGATTGCCACAACCGTCCCTCCCACGTTTTTCCGACCGGCAACGACGCGGTGGAAAACGCCATGGCGCTGGGCCAGCTCACGACCAAATTGCCGAACATCAAGCGCGTCGCCGTGCAGGCGATGACCCAGAAGGAGATCACCACGGCGGCCGCGGCCCCCGAGAAGATCGCGACCTTCATGCGCTCGAAATACACCGATGCCGCGGTTGCGGCGGAACTGCCCGGCGCGATCGCGGCGGTCCAAGCGATCTTCGCCACGACCATTTTTCCCGAGCGCAAAGCCGACTGGCGCGTTTACCCGAACAACAACGGCCATAAGGATTGGCCCGGCTGTTTCCGCTGCCACGACGACAAGCACAAGGATCCGGCGGGCGAAAAAGTTAAGGCCAGCGAGTGCGCCTCCTGCCACACGATCATCGCCCAGGGGAGCGGAGCCGACATTCTCAAGCTCGACGCGAAGGGGATGAAATTTGCGCATCCGGACGGCGAACTGGATCCAGAGCTGTCATGCACGGACTGCCACAACGGCGGGGTACAAAAGTAAACCCATCGGGACCGCGGCTCGCGACCGCGCTCCGGACCTCCGCTGCAACCGAAACGCGCCAGGTTGGGTAAAGGGGAAAACTTATGCGGCCACGGCACTCCCGGCCCCAGGCCAATTGACGCGTAGTGAAGGACAATACGCCGGTAGCCGAATTGACGCGTTCGGACGATGCTGAAGTCAGTTACCGCCCCCCGGTTTGTATGTCCCAAACACCTAGTCAGCCTTTGCCGACGGCGGCCTTGGACGAGCGCGTGGCGCAGCTGGAAGCGCGGCTGGGGCGAATCGAAGCACAACTGGGTGTTCCTCCCGCGACGGCGCCGGTTGCGATGACAATGGCGCCGGTGGAACCCGCTCCCCCGACGGTGGAAACCTCGGTCGGCGCGCGTCCGGTGGAGGACGAACTGGAACGTCAGATCGGCCAGAACGGTTTCGCCATCGCCGGCATTTTCGCCCTCACCGCCGGCGTGGGGTTCATGCTTTCGCTGCCTTATCCGGGCTGGCCCGCCGCCGCGCCGGCGGCCAGCGGAGTCATGCTGGCCGGGGTTCTGCTCATGGCCGCCCAGAGGGGCCGGCGCGCGCTCGGCAATCTGGCGGAATACATCCGCGGAGCCGCCATGGCGCTGCTCTTTCTGGCGACGCTCCGCTTGTTCTATTTTGGGCTGCAGCCCGCGCTGGAGTTGAATTCTTGGGCCGGCCTCGCGCTCGTCACCCTGATGGTCGCGGCAAACGCCGCCGTCGCATGGCAAGGACGTTCCGTCTGGCTCACGCTCCTGGCGCTGGTGATGGGTTGCGTCGCCGGCCTTGCCGTGGGGTCGGGCGCATTTCTGATCGCCCTGCTGCCTCTGCTCGCCACGGCCACCGTGCTCGCCGCAAAGCGACGCCAATGGCCGGTGATCCTGCTGGCGGGCATCCCCCTGATCTACGCCACGTATTTTGCGTGGGCGATCGGGACACCTTTTCACGGGGGGCATTTTCACTATGTGCGTGAACCCGGCGCCGCGCCATGGATCTTGCTCCTGACGACGGCCATCATTGCCACCGGGCATCTTTTCCGCACGGATCGCGAACAGGAAACCGGGGTGGTTAATGCGGGCGCCCTGCTGAACTGCGTGCTCGGATACGCCTGTTTTCTGCTGCACACGGCGGCCGCCTTTCCCGGGATGTTCGTCGCGCTTCACCTGGCGGCGTTCCTGCTCTTCCTCGGGGGCGCAGTGCTATTCTGGATGCGTGAGCGCAGCCGGGTCTCCACCTTCTTTTATGCGCTGACCGGCTACGGAGCCTTGAGCATGGCCATTCTCAAGGCGGCTCCCGCGCCGGAGGTCTTTGTCTGGCTCTCCGGTCAGAGCCTCGTGGTGGTGACCACGGCGATTTGGTTCCGCTCCCGCCTGATCGTGGTCGCCAATTTCCTGATCTACGCCGCGATTGTTCTCGGGTACATGGTCGTCGCGAGCCAGGAGACCGGCATCAGCCTCGGTTTCGGCTTGGTGGCGCTGGTCAGCGCCCGAATCCTGCGATGGCAAAAGGCTCGCCTAGAATTAAAAACCGAATTGATGCGCAACGCGTATCTGGTCAGCGCGTTCATCGTGTTTCCCTACGCGCTGTATCATCTGGCGCCTGCCCGCTTTGTCGCCCTCTCCTGGGTGGGTCTCGCGGTGGGGTATTATGCGCTTAACCTAATCGTACGGAATCAAAAATACCGCTGGATGGGCCACGCCACGCTGGGCCTGGCGGCGCTGCTGCTGCTGCTGGCCGTGCCCGGCGGAGTTCAGCCCATTTATCGCATCGTTTCCTTCCTGGCTCTCGGGACAGTGCTCCTCGTCGTTTCAATGGCGTTTGCCCGTGCGCCACCCCTCTCCTGACGCTTGCCGTGGCACGGAGCGGCGGGCCTCCGGACGAGTCCCGCGATCGCAGACGCCGGTTAAAAGCGAGCTCGGGCGGCTGGTTTATTCTACGAGTGGCCGCAATGGCAGCCGCCCCCGCCACAACCCTGGTCCGGCTCCGCCATCACTTCCCGTTCATCGTCGGGCGAGCCACCGACCTGCGCCGACAGGCCGCAGAGCAGGTCGTAATATTCGTCGCGGGTAATTCCGAGCGCCGCAGCGCCAAACGTTTCCGCTTCAGCGGACGACGCGAACTCACCGTAGTTCACCGCGACCAATTGATAGAGCACGGCGCGCGCGACGTTTTCCGGCTGCGACTCGAATTCCGGATGCACAAACATTGTGAAACCTTCCTCGGGCGACGATCCTTTCTGCTCCGGGTGCGCAAATTCGCCGGGCTGAAGAGGCGTGACATCAAAGACGAGCTCGCAGGGATATCGCACGTAGACGCGATCAGCCAGGAGCCGATCCAAGGTGGCCACATCCGCCACGGCGCCATACTTCACGAAGACCTCCACGCCTTTTTGTTCCACGTGGGAGGTGAGTGACTGGCGGGCGTCTTCGGCGGTGAGCTGGGTGGCCATGGCGGAGGATTAGCGGGAAAGGGTAACGGAGGCGGGGGCGGGCTCGGCGTCGTCCGGTTCTTCCACCAGCACCTCGCGCTTTTCATTGGCCCGCGAAAGACGGCCCTGGAGGATCGGCACCGCCATGCGCAGAAAGAGGGTGTAGCAGAGCAGGCCAAAGGCCCAGATGCCGATGCAGATCAGCGTTTCGTTGAGTGACGGACTGTATTCCACGATCGCCCCGAGGGGCGTGGGGATGAAGCCCGGAATCACCAGCCCCATGCCTTTCTCAATCCAGATTCCAACGATGCAAAGCACGCAGGCGACATCGAGCCACTTCAGACTGCGCGTCAGCGGGAGAATCAGGAGAAACATGCCGACGAGGTTGAGCGCCACCGCCGTCCAGATCCAGGGTACCAACGCATGGTGGCCATGCAGGCCCAGAAACAGATATTTCGAAGACGCGACGTGCAGATTCCCGGAGTAGAATTCCTTGAAGACTTCGTTCGCGAGCAGGAAGACGTTGATGATCATCGCGACTTGCACGATGCTGCGCAAGGTGAGCAGCGCGTGGTCCGTGATCATGAGCCGCTCGGTCATGTGGGAATGGACGATCCCCGCCACTTTCTCATTCGCCATCATGCTTCGCAGTGACTGCGCGGGGAGACACAAGACCCGCGTCGGTTCCTCCGCGACGGCGGTCGCCAGGCGGGGCGTGCCGTTAAGCGCGGAGATTTCGCCGAATTGTCCCCCCGGTCCGAGCGTTCGCGTGATACGGTAACGGCCGCCCTCCTCGCGTTTCACGACGACGCGGCCAGCGAGTACGAAGAAGGCATGGGTATCCGTATCGCCTTGCCGAAGCAGGACATCGCCCGCGGCAACCTCGAAGACGGTGACGCCTTCCAGACTCTTCACCCGTTGTTCAGCGGAAAGGGAGGCAATTTCCGGCAGATGGCAGGAGAGCAAATCGAGATCGTCGAGCGTTGCCGCCCGGGGTTTCCCGACGGCCAGCGCCGCCGAACTGAGCTTTGCCATCCCGGGCGGCGGCGCGGTGGCGGTCACCCGGCGGATTACCTGGAGCGCGAGGATAATGAGCGCTGGTCCCGCGGCAAAAGCCGAAGCCAAAAACCGGGGCCCGACAATGGCCGAATTCCAGAAGGGCCGTCCGCCAAGGCCGACATAGAGGAAGGCGGTGACCGTATGGATCGAGACCGCCCAGACGATGGCAATAAAAACGAAAGGTAT
>JBEENF010000033.1:0-15860 GCA_041192325.1 Verrucomicrobiota bacterium | reverse complement strand
TCAAACATTGGGGGCGCGGACAAAAGTGCCTTACGTTTTCCCCGTGTATCACGTCCCCGCCTTTCCTTCGTTTCGGGCGCTGAATGATCTCAGCGTGTTGGCCGGAAGAAAACACTGGGTTCCAGTTTTCGAGAAACACCAGCTGCCGATCGTGTTCGAGAATCACGACCATAATTACAAACGAACTTTTCCCATCCAGAACGGGCAGAAGCATCCGCAGGGAGTGGTTTACCTCGGGGACGGATCATGGGGTGTTTTGGTCACGGGGATCGCGAAAGATGGCGACCGCTGGTATTTGGAAAAAACAGAACCCGTGAATCATTTTATTCTCGCGCGGCTGACTGGCGCCGGCGCGCAGTTTGAAGCCATCAGCCTGAAGGGCGATACCATCGATCGCCACAGCGTAAAGCCGCGCAGGGTAGCGCCGGCCGCCCGCTAACGCGGGACAAATGGGGAACGTTGGCGCGGCCGGCCCCCGGGGGGGGTAGAAGCGCGGACGCGAGCGCGGGTCTACCATCCCCGCGAGCGGCAGGGCAAGCTCACCGAGGCCCGTAGTCAATTGGCGCAAATCCATCGCTCGCTCGGACCAGTCCTAGCTACCGCTATCACCTGATCGGTACGCTGCCGGGAGAGACGATGGCTTGAGTAACGGGGGGACGTGTGCCTGTTGCCACGAAATCTTCCGCAAGCGGGCTCCTACCTCAGGCGCTTCAAGATTTCATCCACGTCGTAAACGCAGCCACCCCAGGGACCGCCGCTCGCATTTTGCAACGCCGCCCAGAGGCGCGTGTCGGCAGGCACGCGCGGGTCCATCCTGAGATCGGGGTTAAGGGGGCGGGCGGCGAATTCCGCGTCGGGAATGCCGAGCACATCGACACTGCCTTGCAGGTTTCGGGTGTCGATGCGCAGGCGAATCCGGTCGCCGTTGCGGACTTTACCGATGGGGCCGCCGGCCCAGGCTTCTGGGCTCACGTGGCCAAGGCACGCTCCGGTGGATACGCCAGAGAAACGGCCGTCCGTCACGAGGGCGATGCGTTTGCCTTCCTTCACATATTTAAGGGCGGAAGTGATTTGATATGTCTCGGGCATGCCGATCCCGGGGCCGAGGCCGATAAGGACCATGGTGTCGCCGGCTTTCACGCTCCCTGATTTGAGCGCCGCAATGGCGCGCGCTTCGGTGGTGAAGACGCGGGCAGGGCCTTCGTGAAGGTAAACGCCATCGGCCCCGATCACGTCGGGGGCGATGGCGGTGCTCTTCACGAGCGCGCCCTCGGGGGCGAGGTTGCCGCGGAGAAATGTGATGGTGCTCGTGAGGCCGTGCGCGCGCGCGCGCGTCGGCGACATGATGACGTCGTCGGGATCGATGCCGTCGAGGGCGGTGAGTTTCTCGCGGAGACGACGGCGACGCTCGGAGGTTTCCCACCACGCAAGATTTTCGCGTAGAGTGCGGCCGGTGACGGTGCGGGCCTCAAGCTTGAGGAGGCCCGCGTCGCGCAGGTGGAGCATCACCTCGGGGACGCCACCGGCGAGGAACACCTGCACGGTGGCGTAGTGTTTGGGACCATTCGGCAGGACATCAACGAGGCGTGGGACGGAGCGGTTGACGCGCGCCCAGTCTTCGACCGTGGGGCGAGGCAGACCGGCGGCGTGGGCGATGGCGGGAAGGTGGAGCGTGAGATTGGTGGAGCCGCCGAACGCCGCGTGCGCGACCATGGCGTTGTGGATCGAATCGGGGGTGAGCAAGTCGCGCGTGGTGACGTTTTGTTTTTCGAGCGCGAGCAGGGCGAGGGCGGAGCGGCGCGCAAGGTCGCGCCAAATTTCGGCGCCGGACGGCGCAAGCGCGCCGTGCGGCAGAGTGAGGCCGAGCGCTTCGGCGACGACCTGGCTGGTCGCGGCTGTGCCCATGAATTGGCAGCCGCCGCCGGGCGACCCACAGGCTTTGCAGCCCATCTCCGCAGCGTGGTCGAGGGTGATTTCCTCGCGAGCGAAGCGGGTCGCCAGCGTCTGCACTTTACCGGTGTCCTCGGCCTCCTCGGCAAGGAGGGTCACACCACCGGGCACCAGAACCGTGGGCAGATCCGGCGAGCCGGCGAGGGCGAGCAGCATTGCGGGCAGGCCCTTGTCGCACGTCGCCACGCCGAGTACGCCGCGGCGCGTGGGCAGCGAGCGGATGAGACGGCGGAAGACGATGGCGGCGTCGTTGCGGTAGGCGAGCGAGTCGAGCATGCCGGCCGTGCCGTTGGTCCGTCCATCGCACGGATCGCTGCAATAGGCGGCGAAAGGAATGGCGCCGTGCGCGGAAAACGTGCGCGCCGCCTCCTCCATCAGCAAGCCGACTTCCCAATGGCCCGTATGATAACCGAGCGCCACCGGTGTGCCGTCGTGAGCGCGAATCCCGCCCTGGGTGCTGAGGATGAGAAACTGTTTCCCGCGCATCGCTCCGGGCGCCCACCCCATGCCAGCATTTTGCGTCCAACCGAAAAGATCGCCACTGGACATCCCGCGGAGCTGGGTCGCTTCGAGCGGCAAGCTTCCCGCAGGCCCGGGGGCCGTGGTGCGCAATGCATAGATAGCTTCGGTGCCGGAGTCTAAAATGGGGTCGGATGGCATCAGGGGGACGGGGCCGCTACTTTGGCGCGGCGGCGAAGTACAACCAGCATGAATCGCGAGGCGTCATCTTTCGTTGTGAACCAGGTTCGGTCGTGTGCAGAACCCCAAAACGAGCCCCGCGCCGAACCCCGACACATGCGCGATCACGTCGACATTAATGCCGCCGGCGCCATACAACCCGAGCACGGTCAGTCCGGCGGCCAGAGACACGAACATCTCGCGCCAGCGCCGCTGGCGCCCAGGTGCGGCCAGGGCGCGAACGGCGCGGCCGGTCAACAAGCCCAGCGCCGCGAATATCGCCGTTGAGGCGCCGAGCGAACGGTAGGCGGCAGGGTGGTTAATGGCGGCGACACCGAGATTGCCGGTAATGCCGGACACGCAGATGAGCAGCCACCCGCGAACCCGTCCGAACGTGGAAAGCACGGCGGCGAAGACGAGAATCCCGCTTAGTCCATTGGAGATCAAATGGTCCACATCGGCGTGTAGGAAAAGGGCTGTCGCCAGTCGCCACCACTCGTGGCGGTGAAACACGGCCGTGGCATCCAAAGCGCCCATTTTGGTCCACTCGGGCCATGTCACCTGGCCCCAGAAGACGAGCACTAGCGTCAAACTCCAAAGCAATGGGGTTGTCAGATCGGGCTTTCCCGCCAGCGAGTTGGCGGGACGAGGGGGCCATCGAAGGCTTTCGCGATCAAAGCACGCGAGTTGTTCGCGTGCTTTGATCACAATCGAGGGTTCGACCATCAACCGAAACCCCTGCGACGCTTCCGGCGTCAGCCAACAGGGAGATCCCATCGCGAGCACGACAAGGCCGTGCTGCAACCCTTCGTCAACCGTCGCATAAACCCCCGCTTCGACGAGCTCCTCCGGCAACTCATCGTTGACGGAATCGGTCGTTACGTGGGGCGGAGACATTTTGAAACCAGTATGCAAACGGCGCGGTTGCGCCATCGTGAATCGTCGGGAAATTTGCGCGCCAAGTCGCTCCGAAACCGGGACCTAGCGTGGAACTAAGCAAGGTGACTGCGGACAGAATTGCCGCTAATCTGTATCCGAAATTAGCAGGCGTTCCCCATGTTCGTTTGCGCGCTGGGCGGTTGCCCCTCGCTTGCGTCCCCGCGCGAAATTGCCGCCCTTCGGCGGGGCGTTCCTTGGTCCCTCTCAAACGCGTGCCTTGCGGTCAACAACCGGCAGGCGAATTCGTCAGCAGCAAATTACAAGGCAGCTTGAAGGCACTGATCGTCGCCGCCGCTGCGACGCGTTCGGCTTCGGCCAGTATTTCCCGCAGTTGGTGGGGCGACGGAAATTTCGCCAAATAACATTGGGCGCCGGAGAGGAGCGCTTCGTGCAGATCCCGCGGTTCTTCTGAGGAAGAGAGCATCACGACGGCGATGTCGTCCAAACCTCGCTGGCAACGGATCCACCGCAAAACATCAAAGCCGCTCATGCCGGACATTTTGACATCAAGAAAACACGCCACCGGACGGGGCGCTCCCCTCAGTACCGCAATCAGGGCGTCGATCAGTTCTTCGCCCCGCGAAAAGAACACGCAGGAATGGTGGTCGCCGGCCTCGCGATGGAGATGTCGAAAGAGGGCGACATCTTCAGACTCATCGTCGACGAGGAAGATCGAACGCTGAGAGGGTTGTGAAGGTAGATCGCGGTCTAATAGCATGGGGACTTTTTTGGCGCGGTCCGTAAAAATATCCTGGGTCCGCGTCGCTTCCGTTAAAATACCGGAGGAAGAGAACTCGCGCCATGGGGTGATTCCATACCTTTGCTGGCGTTTTTCCCACGCGGCACGGCATGAAACACGACGATTTCCGCCGCGCGCCAACCGGCTTGCTCTCATGAGACCTCGGCCTGTTCGGTCTATAGTTCACGCGCTGGGTCCAATTTGCGAAAACCTGGCGGCTGGGACTTTCGCCTCAGCTCCCGGCTGATTTTAGCGCATGTTCATATCGATTCCGAAACCTCAGTGAGAGATCTTGACGAGGACGCGCTCGCTCGCGCCGCGCGCCGCGCCGTGGTCTTTGATCGGCATCCTGATGGGCGCAGTCGCCGCGTTGGGGCGGGAGCAAGCCGGGATCGCCACCAATCTTGGCTCCCCGCCTCGACCGGCGTCGCGCCGATCTCGCCGGCAGCGCCTGACGTATCCAAAAGTAAACCGTTCGCGCCGGGCGGCAGGAAAAGTTTCCCGTCGTGCCCTAGCTGGCGGGGCGGATCTTGATGAGAAGATCCTTCGACTCGACGGTGTCCCCCAGGGCAATGTGCAACTCCGAAACGACGCCGTCACAAGGGGCGTAAACGGTATTTTGCATCTTCATTGCTTCCATCATTAGCAATTTGTCGCCCTTGGTTATCTTGCTGCCGACGGACACTTGGAGTTGCGCGATAAGTCCAGGGATCGGCGCGGCCACTTGGCTGACATCGGCGAGATCCGCCTTGGGGCGCGCTTTGGTTTTCGGCGTAATGGTCTTGTCAACAATAATGGTTTCACGACCGATGCCATTCAGTTCGTAGCTGATCGTGCGACGCCCTTCCTTGTCCGGCTGCCCAACTGAAATCAGACGGATGATTAGCACCTTCCCTTCCTCGATGTTGACCGAGATTTCCTCGCCGGCTTTGAGGCCGTAGAAAAAGGCCGGGGTTGGTAGCACGCTGACGTCACTGTAGGCGAGGGAGTGCTTGGCGAACTCGGCAAACACCGCGGGGTACATTAGATGGGAGTAAAGGTCGTCGTCGCTCGGCGGCCGTTTAAGTTTCTCGGCAACCTCCGCGCGGGTCTTTTCCAGGTCCAAGTTGGGCGCGTCGACGGCGGCGCGTCCAACTTTGCGTCCCAGCTTCTGAGTGGTGGCAGCCACATACTTGGCGTGAGCTTCCTGATACCGCTTTTGACCGAGCACGACCTTCCAGATTTGATCAGGCCAGCCGCCTTCCGGCCAGCCGAGTCCGCCCATCATCATGTCGATGACTGATTCGGGAAAGGGCATGGAACCGGGTTCCAAATTCACCACGTCCCCGGGCTTGATTCCCTTGCTGAACAGAAAAAGGGCCATGTCGCCCACGACCTTCGAGCTCGGGGTCACCTTGACTATGTCCCCGAAAAGCTGATTCACCTCCGCATAGGTGCGCGCGATCTCCGGCCAGCGGTGCGCCACGCCCATGGAAGCGGCCTGCTCCTTGAGATTGGTGTATTGTCCGCCCGGCATTTCGTGGAGGTAGACCTCGGCTGAACCGCTCTTCGGCGCCGTGTCAAAGGGCCGGTAGTATTCGCGAACATGCTCCCAGTAGTCGGAGAACTCGTTGAGCGCGCCGAGTTCAAGCTGCGTATCGCGCGGCGTGTGCTGCAGCGCGGCCACGATTGAATTGAGATTGGGTTGCGAGGTGCTGCCGCTCATCGCGGCGAGCGCCAGGTCGACAATATCCACGCCGGCATCGGCGGCGCGCAACACGCTGGCGGCGGCCACGCCGCTTGTGTCGTGGGTGTGGAAGTGGATGGGCAGTCCCACTTCTTCCTTCAATGCCTTCACCAGCTTCTGAGCGGCGTAGGGTCGGCAGATGCCGGCCATGTCCTTGATCGCAAGGATGTGCGCGCCCATTTTTTCTAGCTCGCGGGCCAGGCGCACGTAGTAACCCAGGGAAAACTTGTCCCGGCGGTCGTCGAGAATATCCCCGGTGTAGCAAAGGGCGGCCTCGCAGATCGCATGAGTTTCCTGCACCGCGTCCATGGCAACGCGGAGATTTGGCAGGTAGTTCAACGAGTCGAACACTCGAAAAATATCCATGCCGCTCGCTGCTGCATGCTTCACAAATCCGGCTACGACGTTATCGGGATAATTGGTGTACCCCACCGCGTTGGCCCCACGGAAAAGCATCTGAAAGCAGATGTTCGGCACGCGCGCGCGCAGCTGACGCAGCCGTTCCCACGGGTCCTCGTTGAGGAAACGCATCGCGGTGTCGAACGTGGCGCCGCCCCACATTTCCAGCGAAAAGAGCGTCGGCACGCGATGGGCCAGCGCGTCGGCGCACGCCAACATGTCGTAGCTGCGGACCCGCGTCGCCATGAGTGACTGGTGTGCATCGCGCCACGTGGTGTCGGTGATGAGCAGGCGTTTTTGCTTCGCGGTCCACTCGGCAAATTTCCTCGGGCCGAGCTCAAGCAGCTTTTGCCGTGTGCCCGGCGGAGGCGCGAGTCGGTGATCGTAGGCGGGAGCGGGGGCCAGAAGAAACGGCTTGTCCGGCCGGTAGCCCTTGGCGTGGGGGTTGCCGTTGACCATGACGTTGCCCAGAAAATTGAGCAGCTTCGTGGCGCGATCCCGCCGCGGTTTGAAGGCAAACAACTCGGGCGTGGTATCGATCAGCGTCGTCGTTGCCTGGCCGGTGCGAAACTGCGGATGCGCGATGACGTTTTCGAGGAAAGGAATGTTGGTCTTTACCCCGCGGATGCGAAACTCGCTCAAGGTGCGTCGGGCGCGTCCCATGGCGATTTCGTAGGTCTGCCCACTCGTGATGCTCTTCACGAGCAGTGAGTCGTAAAACGGGGTGATGACCGCGCCCGCGTAGCCCATGCCACCGTCCAAACGGACGCCAAATCCACCCGGCGAGCGATACGCCACAATGCGGCCGTAATCGGGAATGAATTTATTCTCGGGATCCTCCGTGGTGATGCGGCACTGGATCGCGTAACCGTTGCGGGGAATATCTGCTTGAAGCGGCATCCCGACTTCCGGGGAGTGAAGCGCATGGCCTTGGGCGATCAGAATCTGCGCCCGGACGAGATCCAGCCCCGTGATCACCTCCGTAACCGTGTGTTCAACCTGGATACGGGGGTTCATCTCGATGAAAAACCACTCGTGACGGTCAAGGTCGTACAGGAATTCGACCGTGCCGGCGTTGTCATAACGGATTTCCCGCGCCATGCGGGCCGCCGCATCGCACAGCTCGCGCACCACGTGTTCCGGTAGGCCGAAGGATGGCGCGACCTCGACCACTTTTTGGTGACGCCGCTGCACGGAGCAGTCGCGCTCGTGCAGGTGAATCACGTTGCCGTGTTGGTCTCCGAGGATCTGCACTTCAATGTGCTTTGCCCGCGGGATGTACTTTTCGAGAAATACCGCGGGATTGCCGAAGGCGCGTCCGGCCTCGCCCTGGGCTTCGTCGAGCAGGTGGGCGAGATCGCCGGGCTTGTGGACGACGCGCATGCCGCGGCCACCGCCGCCAAAAGCAGCCTTGATGATCAGGGGAAAACCAATCGTTTTCGCGGTCTTCAGCGCCTCGTCGCGATCGGTGATGGGATTTTCGGTGCCGGGGAGCGTGGGAACGTTGATCCGTTGGGCGAGCGCGCGGGCCGCCGTCTTGTCGCCCATCATGTCGAGCAGTTCAGGCCGCGGGCCGACAAAGATCAGGCCCGCGCTTTGGCAGGCGCGGGCGAACCCGGCATTTTCGGACAAGAAGCCGTAGCCGGGATGGATGGCGTCGACGCCCTTTTCCTTCGCGACGCCGACAATGCTGTCGATATCGAGATACGCGGCGACCGGACCCTTGCCGGCTCCCACTTGGTAGGCCTCGTCTGCCTTGTAGCGGTGAATGCAAAGCCGGTCTTCGTGGGCGAAGACCGCGACCGTGCGCAGATTGAGTTCGGTGCCCGCGCGAAAGATGCGAACGGCGATCTCACTGCGATTTGCGGCCATTAATTTCTTAATGGGGCGAACCGCAGGCGCGGCAGATTTAGAGACGCTGGAGGAGGAAGTTCTCGGTGAAGGCATCAGGCGAATGTGCGGATTTAGAGGGATTCGCGGTGAAGGCAAAGACGCATTTTCGAGGAATTTGCATTCCCTGCCCGCCACTATCCCGGGATCAACTCCCGGGCGCTTCGGCCACCCGGCGGCCCACGATGAGAAGATCGCGTTCGACGCGATCAAGAACTGCGACGCGCGGAAGATGGCCCCAAGTGGTGAATCCCAGGCCCGCGAACAACTGCAGGCTGGGCTCATTGTGTGCCCAAATGAACCCCAGCAGGGTGCGAATGCCGCACGCGGGCGATTGCGCAATAGCACGTTGCAACAACTGCCGGCCTAATCCGCGCCGGCGGTGGCTTTCCGCAATATAGACGCTCACCTCGGCGGTCGGCTGATAGGCCGGTCGCCCGTAAAAGGAATTAAAGCTGAGCCATGCGCAGACGGATCCCTGTTCCAATACCACCCAAAGTGGCCGGGTTTCGGGATTGTGCGCACGCCACCACGCCCGCCGGCTTTCCACGCTCACTGGCTCCGTGTCGGCAGTGACCATCCGCCCCGGAATCGTCGCATTGTAGATTTCGACAATGGCGGCTAGGTCAGTTTCCAAGGCATCCCGGATCAGCAACGCGTCCGAATTCATGTTCAAGGTTCCGGCGATCCCTCGCCTGGCGGGGTGAACTCCAAATTGATATTTCCCACGGGAAGTTGACCGCTGGTCTGGAGCAATTTCCCGGTGATAGCATCGAACACCAATTTGATCTGTATATCCTTACCTTTGCCGCTCGGATCAGCAGATATGCAGTGGAAACGAGAAACGATGCGGCCCGATTCCTGGTGTTCCTCGGTTGGGGGACCCAGGATGGCGGCAACCATTTTACGGTCCGGCCAGAACATGGGCGAGGCGCTGGCGGGTAGGGCGACGCTCGATTGCATGCTGCGCTGTTTGCGGTCCACGTTGCCCGAGCCGAGGCTTTTGATGGCGGCAATTACGACGTCTTTTGGCAGCAGCCCGAAGTACTTGTCCGCAAGGGTCAGGGCCGAGAGCCGTCCCGCGGAAAATGTCAGGTCGAAGGCGATTTCAAACGTTCCCTTAACGGCGGCGGTTGGCGCCGGCTGGGTCACCCAGCGAATGTGCCATTGTTCCGACGTGCCGAGACGGCGGATGGTGGCGGGCTCGAAACCAAGCCAACGCAAATCAGATGTCAGCAAGACGGGCTCCAGGCAGCGCAGATGAAGTCCGGACGCCGTGGACAGCACAAAATTATGGTCAAAATCGGCGAGTTGCCGCTTGAGCTGGAGCAGGCGCAGATAGACACAGCCGCTCAAGCACAGCATGAGCCCGATCATGCCTCCAGCCACGCTCACCCGCCACCAGCGCGGGCGCCGCTGGCGCGTCATTTCTTGGGAGCCGCGGCCGGCGGCGGGACAGGCGCGCTGGCCGGCGGCTTGGCGAATTGAATCTTGCCGAGCACGTCGGCGAGCCGGGCCCGAAGAATTTCGTCCTCTTCGGGGAGTTTCTTCTGATAAGCGCTACCTTCGATCAGCCGTTCGGCGAGCTCGATACTCACAACGAAAGTGTGGCCGTTTCTGATAAAAAGCAGGTTGCCGCGTTTGGCGAGGATCACGCGATCGCTGCCGCCATATTGCGGAATCTTGTCTGCAAACATTGATCCGCCGGGGATGACGATATAGCTGATGAGCGCGCCGTCAGGCAGGCCCGGGAGAGCCCCGAACTTTGCGCTTTCGATTTTAACGTCTTCGAAGGTCTGCTTGAAATCGGCGAGGACAAAATTGCTGAAGAAATAAATCAGATAATCCTTCACCCCGCGGGTGGATAACTCCCATCGCTGGGTCGCGTCTTGAGGAAACGCGGCGATCGTGATGTGCGTGTTGTAGGCATCCTCAAACGTCACGACATTGGGGGTATCGGTGATTTCGCCGCCGAGTTGCGGCAGAACCGGAATGGCCACCTTGAACGTTCCGGTTGGTGAAACGTACATGGATCCCTCAACTCTTCCCTGCAGGCCAGGCGCTGCGTCGGCCGCCGCGAAAGAGAGCGATGCGGGAACAAGGAGAAGCGCAAGAAGGTGGCGGAACATCATCAGATTGGATAACTGAGTAGTCGGAGCTGGGGCGCTTTCAAGTCAAGGCTGCCGAGAGGGCGGAAATTCTTATCCACCACGCCACCGGGATGGCTTCGGGCCGGGATTTTTCTGTGAGACCGAACTGAAATAAAAGGTCCCTCGCTTCCGCGGCGAGCGCCGGCACATGGGTGCGCAGCAACGCGCCGATCTGTTTTCGACGTTGCTGAAAGCAGGCGCGCACGAGGGTTTTCACGGGCGCCGGAAAGACAAACGGCAGCGGATTTTTCACCAGATGCAGGAGATGCGACTCAACGTCGGGTCGCGGAAAAAAACACGCGGCTGCAACCTTGTGACCCGGCGCGATGGTGTAGGCAGCCTGGAGGAACACCGAAATCGCGCCAAACGACTTCGAGCCAGGTTGAGCGGCATAGCGCTGCGCCGCTTCCTGTTGGAGCATCAGCACCAACCGGTTGGGCAGCGGCCCCGCCAGGACCGCGTCCAGCCAGGGCGTCGCGATGGCGTAGGGTAAATTAGCCACCACTTTGAACCCGGCGATCGCACGCTCTGGCGGGAGGCCTGCCAAGGGAATTTCGACCGCGTCTCCTTCCTGCAGATGAAGCGTCAGAGGAAAGCGTGGGCAGAGCGTAGACTCGAGATGCGCGTGCAAGGCGCGATCCTTCTCGACCGCCCAGACCTCCGCCCCGGCTTCGAGCAATGAGTTCGTCAAGGTGCCGAGTCCGGGCCCGATTTCGATAACCGTTTCTCCCGTGACCACTTCCGCAAGTTCGAGCGATTTGCGGACAATGTTGCCGTCGACCAAGAAGTTCTGCCCCAGAAACCGTTTCGGATGGTGCCCCAATTGCCCCAGCAAATCGCGCGTAGCGGTCGGCGAAAGCGGCATGGTCAAGGCGCGCGACCTTCGTCGACTTCGTAGTAATCAAAAAAGGTGACGATATCGGCGCGATGGCTCAGGGCGCTGCCGGCTTTGTTGTTTTCCAAGCCGGCGGTTGCTTCATCGCGCCAGCCGCGTTTCGCTGCGAAACTGTTCCAAACGAGGATGTCGGCGTCGTCGATGCCGCGACCGTTCTGCTGCGCCCACTCAAAAATCTCCTCGTCGGATCCACCCGCGAGCACCCGTGCGCGCAGCGCCTCGTAATCAATGCGCAAATAGCGACACATCCGGCCGTCGAAGCCCTTGCCCATGAATTCGTGGAAATCCTCCCTCAGGTCCCCGCGCGCGCGTTTGCGAACTTTGTCGAGCATGCGCGCGAAGTAAACGAGTCCAGCAGTCTTGGTGAACGCGGAGATGGGGGTTTGTTTCATAATAGCGGATACCCGATGGAGGCGACGCAACACGTGGATTCAGTCGAAGACAAAGCCGAAAAATTGCCGTGTATTTGCTGGATTCCCCCCACAAATTCCGGCCATGAGCGCAATCGAAGACCTGCTGCGGACCATGGCGCGATTGCGCGGTCCCGACGGTTGTCCGTGGGACCAGGAGCAAACTCACGCATCCCTGGTGCGTTGCTTGATCGACGAAACCAGTGAGCTCATCGATACGATCGATCGGAGCGACTATCCCCACATGCGGGAGGAACTCGGCGACGTGCTGATTCAAGTGGTATTTCACGCCTGTCTCGCCGAAGAAAACGGGCAGTTTAATTTCGACGACGTGGCCCGGGAAATAAACGCCAAGCTGATCCGCCGCCATCCCCATGTCTTCGGCTCCGGCAAACTCGAAACATCGGAACAGGTCATCGCCAAATGGGAGGAGATCAAAGCCACGGAAAAAAAGAACGGGCCCGCAACCGATTCGCGCTCAGTGTTCAAGCATCTGCCGCCGCGCCTCCCCGCCCTGATGTTTGCGCAGGCTGTTTGGAAACAAATCGAGCATAAGCAGCTTCCGGCGGACGGGATTGTCGACGGAGCGCAGGTGAAGGCTGTCGGTCAACACCTCGACGAAGCCACATTGGGTCGGATGTTATTTGAGTTGAGTGCCGCGGCGCGCGCCAAAGCACTGGATGCAGAAGGCGCGCTCCGGTTGCATGCTACGCGAGTGATGCGCGACGTGGAGGCGCGCGCGCCATTGGCCGGTAAAGGCCCGGCTTGAGTCGGCGCCGGCGCGTGTCTCTCCGATGGAAACCCAACTCGTCATCCCTTTGCCGGTGGTTGAGGAATGGTGGCTGCCGTTCGAGCAGTATATCGCGAATGAGAAACGTTATTCCCGGTACACGGTTCGCAATTATCGCCAGGCGTTCGACGATTTTTACCGCTGGCTGAAAGGTTGTGGTCTGTGGGCCCGCGGGCTGAATGCGCTGGGTCCGCGCGAGATGCGGGATTTCATCATTGAGGCGCAGCGTCGCTTCGACCGCCGTACCCTGCACAACCACGTGTCGGGCCTGCGCACGTTTTTTAAATTCTGGATGGGACGGGGCCGGCTTGCGCGGAACCCCCTCGCCGGTGCGCCGCTCCCCAAACTGGAAAAACGCCTGCCGAAGTTTTTGACGGAAGAGCAGATGAAATTGCTTCTGACCGGGCCGCAGCGGTTGCTCGAGAATGGAGGAATCGATTCGCACACGGCGTCGCGCGACCGCGTCGTAATGGAGTTGCTTTACGGCGGCGGCTTGCGCGTCAGCGAATTGGTGGGCTTGGAATATGGCGCAGTTGATCTCGACTCGGGCGTGGCGCGGGTGATGGGCAAGGGCAGAAAAGAGCGCTTGTGCCCTTTGGGCGAGATGGCGCGCTGTGCGCTCCTTGCTTTCCGGGAGCGATTCGCGCCCCAAGCGGCAAACCACAGCCCCGTGTTGATCAATGCGGATGGCTCCCGCATGACCGTCCGCGCGGTTCAACTAATGTTGAAGCAATATCTGGCGCTCGCCGGTCTGCCGCTCGATCTAACTCCCCACAAACTGCGGCATTCCTACGCGACGCATCTTTTGAACGCGGGCGCGGATTTGCGCCTCGTGCAGGAGCTGCTCGGCCATGCGCAGCTGGCGACCACCCAGGTTTATACCCATGTGAGCGTGGCCCGGCTGAAGGAGATCTACGCCAAGGCTCATCCGCGCGCCTGAAACCGGCGCCGGCGGTCACAGCCTGCGCGCGGGTGGGCGCAATTACCAGGTAAGCCTGCGGGCTACGCCATTGCCCGCGGCATCGTAAAGCGTCACCTCGACCGAGGTGGCGTTGGATAGGCGTGCGAGCGGAATCTCCAGGACAAAAGTCTCCTCGCGACCGTCGCGAACTCCATCCGCGGGCTGTTCGACGGTTTCCCGAACGCCGTTGTTGAACGCCGCTTCCATGCCGTCCAAGAGCGACAGCGCATCGCGCCCGCGGACGCTGACTGAAATCACGTCGCCATTCCGGCGGGCGGTGGCTTCGAGCACTTCAGGCGTGGTGTGATCAACAATGAGGTCGTCGGTTTCGAATATCTGTGCCAGCCGTTCGTCGGCCGGCCGGGGCGCAGTTTCCGTTGCGACCAAACGGGTGAAATAAATGCCGTCCGGGAGATGTGCGGTGTCGAACTGAACGTGGCTTTCCTGGATATTGGACGCGATATCGATCCACTTTTGATCGCCCTCCCGTCGAATGGAAAAGGCAAAAGTGAAGTTGTCGTTGTCCGGGTCCGTCACGGTCCATAGGACGACTTGCGCGCCGGGGGCAGGCACAACCTGGCTGCTAAGAAAATTGGTGCGGCGCTTGCCGTCCTCCTCGCGCGGCGCGGGTTGCATCAACTGGCTGAGCGCCACGTTCGCCGGTGGAGTGGACGGAGAGGCAACGATCAACCCGAAATTTGGCGTCAACACGCGGAAATCCTGCAATTGGGGGCGGCGGTTTTGGGGTAGCGAAAAAAGGGCCGCCCGGTCAATTTCGAGCGAATCAGTATTTGGTTCGCCGCGTTTTGCGGCCGAATTTTGTTCAAGCACGCGGATGCGCAGCTTGGCGTAACGACCCCGCAGCCCCTGCGCTCGCCATCCCGCATCCGGACCGGCCTCCAACGGCATCCAGTCGCTCCAGCCCTCCAAATCGTCACTGCCGTTGCTCAGCCGAACATCGATGGCCAGATCTTGGCCCGTGATGTTCCGGAGACGGTTCGGCCGCAACGCGCCCATCAACGCGGGGGTGCCCAGGTCGAGCCGGCGCGTTTCCGCTTCCCGGGCGCCCGTGGCGGTAAAATCCAGCACGGCGATTCCGGGCGCATTGTTGCGCAGGAGCAGGAATTTCTCTGCGCTCGCGCCCTCCCGCGAGCTAGGCAGCGGCAGGAGCCCGTTAAGTTGCGAAGATACACTGCCGGCAAAAGTCAGCGAGAGCCGCGCCTTTAAGTTGAAGCCAAGGAGATCTCCTTGTTCCCCGCCGGCCATGACCAACGTGTCCCCGTGGCGCGCCAAACGGTAAAAGGCGATTCCGCTACGGGAAGTGAGTGTCTCGGCAAATCCCTTGGCGGGAAACCATACCACCGAACTGCGTCCCCCAAACCTTTCGGCTTGGGCAGGCGGTGGAGTTTCCGGTTGGTCTTTTGGGGTTCGACCGGTCGTCGCTGGAAGAATGCGCGATTCTCCACTGCTTCCGGCAAACACGATGCTCGCGTAGATATCGCCATTGGGTTGGATGAGCAGGTCCGTGACTTCGGCATCGCGATTCTCCTGCAGAATAAACGGGGCGCCCCCACCTGCGGCGAAGGTGTAGACATTACCTTTCGGCGAAGAACCGGCGACGATCCGCCCGTCCGGCAGCGCCGCGATCCGACGTACGTTGCGGTCGCGCAGCTCGCCAAACAACGTGATCCCGCGGTCGCTCAAGATTTTCGCATCCGTGATCTTGTCGGCGATCAGCCCGATTGCTGCGAATTTTTTGAGATCGATCCGGTAGATGCGGCCGGGGTTGCCGGTGGCGGCAAGGACCGTGTTTTCATCCACCAGCAAAAGATCGAAAATGGAATCGACGGGTAGGGCGGCGCGAGCGACCAGACGGCCGTCGCGAATGAGACATAGCGCGCCTTTGGGTGAAGTTCCCGCGAGAACGGAGCCGTCAGGCAGCGGTTTGAGCGCGAAGATTTGCGGATCATCGAGTTTCGCGAAATCGCGCGCCGTGAATGCGGCGAAGGTGGCGTTGAAAGTGATCTCGATAATTTTACCGTCGGGCCCGGTTCCCAGAAGAAACTTGGCGGCATCGTTGGTGGGCGCGATGCACCAGAGGAGATCCGCCAGCGTGACCGCGGTAATTTCCCTCAAAGTCGGACCCGCGACCAAGCGCCCGTCCGATCGCGTCGCGAGACCCTTCAAATTCCGGCTGGGAACGTCGCGGAAGAAATCGACATCCGTCTTTTTAGAGAGGGGCTCCGCGACGGCTGCCGCCGTTAATCCGAGGGTGAAAAGGATGGAAAAATGGGCTCGAAACACGCAACTACACGGACCCGGATAAGTCGGAA
>JBEENF010000032.1:0-15947 GCA_041192325.1 Verrucomicrobiota bacterium | reverse complement strand
GGATTCTGGTGGGATCGAAGAAGCGGATTGCCGCCGGATGAAAGCATTGAGTAGCTGTGCACGCCTCGTCGTTTGGTGACCACCGCAAGACATCGCTCCGCATCTCCCCCATGACACCTTCGCTCTTCTCGATTAGTTACGCCGGCTTTTGGGGCCAGGCCACTCTGAGTTTGCCTGACTTCATCGCGCGCGCAGGCCAGCTGGGTTACCGATCGGTGATGATTGCGGGCAAACGCCCGCACGTTTCGCCGCTCGACGCCACGCCGGAGGCGTTGGCCGCCGTAAAGAGCGCGCTGCAGAAAGCCGGCGTGCGCTGTGACGTGATCGCCGGCTATACGAACCTGGCCAACGCGCCGACGGTCGGCTGCGAGGTGCCGCTGGTGGAATTTCAGATCGCCTACGTGGAATCGCTGGCCCGGATTGCGGCGGCGCTGGGCGCCTCGGTGGTGCGGATTTTTACCGCCTACGAAGCTGAGGGCGTGGATCTGCAATCACAGTGGCTCAAAGTGGCCGCCACGGTGCGGGAAATGTGCGACCGGGCAGCGGCCCATGGCGTGACCATTGCGATCCAAAATCATCACGACGTCGGATTGCACACGGATTCGCTGCTGGAATTGCTCGCGGAGATAGACCGGCCCAATTGCAAGTTGGGTTTCGACGCGTGGTCGCCGGCATTGCGCGGCGAGGATCTTTATGCGGCGGCGAAGAAGGCCGCGCCGCATGTCGCCATCACGACGAATGCCGACTACGTGCGGGTTCCTCGGTACCGGTATCGCCCGGAGTTGGTGAACTACGATCGCGTTTCGCCGGACTGGGTGCGAGCCGTTCCGTTTGGCACGGGCTTCATCGATTACGCCGCGTTCTTTAAAGGACTGCGCGACGGCGGCTTTAACGGGCTCGCCGTTTACGAGATGTGCTCGCCTTTACGCGGCGGCGGAAAAGCGGAGAACCTCGATCACTGCGCCACCACTTACTTGAAGTGGCTCGAAGATCGGGAACTGAAGTAGTCGACCGAAGTCGCGCGGCGTTGGGGTGGAAAAGTAGGTGTAGAAAACTGCGCCGCCAATCCGCTCCACATTCGCGGGATGGGAGCAGTCGACTCGGGCGTGAAACACGTTCGAGTGTGAACACGCCCGGCTCCGGGCCGCCCGCCGCCCGGGGGATTCGTTCACGGCGCATTCCACCGGAAGAAGTAGGGTTGACGTGGAAGTCGCGACGTTTTCCGTATCCTTCGCATCGCAATCCCCTCCTCCCCATGAGCAAACCAGGCTTCGGTACCCAAGCACTCCACGCCGGCCAGCAGCCGGACCCCACCACCGGCTCGCGCGCCGTGCCGCTCTATCAGACGACGAGCTACGTTTTCCGCGACACCGAGCATGCCGCGAATCTTTTCGCGCTCAAGGAACTCGGCAACATCTACACGCGGATCATGAATCCGACCACCGACGTGTTCGAGCAGCGGATCGCCGCCTTGGAGGGGGGCACGGGCGGGCTCGCCCACGCTTCGGGTCAGGCCGCCATCACCGATGCGATCCTCAACATCGCCGGTGCGGGCGATCACTTTGTCTCGGTCGCCCAGCTCTACGGCGGCACGTACAATCTTTTTCACCACACCCTGCCCAAGCTCGGGATCGAGGTGTCATTCGTCGACGCTGACGATCCGGACAGCTTCCGCCGGGCACTGCGGCCGAACACCAAGGCGTTTTATGGCGAGGGCCTCGGCAATCCCGCGCTCAACATCTTCCCGTTCGAGGAGGTCGGCAAAATCGCCCGCGAGGCCGGTGTGCCGCTGATCATCGACAACACCTGTCTGACGCCCTACCTCAACCGACCGTTTGAATGGGGCGCCAACGTGGTCGTGCACTCCACGACGAAGTACATCGGGGGCCACGGCACGTCCATCGGCGGCATCGTCGTCGACGGCGGCAATTTCAACTGGGGCAACGGCAAATTTCCCGGGTTCACCCAGCCGGATGCGAGCTATCACGGATTGGTGCATTGGGATGCGTTCAAGGCGTTTCCGCCCGCGGGCGGCGCCAATATCGCCTACATTCTCAAAATGCGGTTGCAGTTGCTACGCGACATCGGCGGGTGCATCTCGCCGTTCAATGCTTGGACCGGCCTGCAGGGACTCGAAACCCTCCACCTGCGCATGGAACGCACGTGCGCCAACGCTCAGAAGGCCGCCGAGTACCTCAGCGCCCATTCCAAGGTCACCTGGGTCAATTATCCCGGCTTGAAGACGAGCCCTAACCACGCCGCGGCCAAAAAATATCTGAACGGCGGATTCGGCGGCCTGATCGGTTTCGGCCTGAAGGGCGGCTATGAGTCCGGCCGGAAACTGATCGAAGGGCTCAAGCTCTTCTCGCACCTGGCAAACATCGGCGACGCGAAGTCGCTCGCAATCCACCCGGCGAGTACGACGCACAGTCAGCTCACTGCGGAGGAGCAGAAGGCCTCGGGCGTATCACCCGACTATGTCCGCCTGTCGATCGGCATTGAGGATTTCGCCGACATCCAGGCCGATCTCGAGCAGGCGCTCGCCCGTATCTAAGCGGCTTCATTAAAAGTGGAACCCGACGCGCGGCGGCTTGTTTTCGGGCCGCCGCTTTATTTTACGCGGAGAGACACCAGTGTCCAAACGGGCGGGGCAGATCTATTCCGGAGGAGTCCGACATGCGCCCTACCGAATCTGTTCGCCCAGCAGTCCGAGATTTCCATCGAGCCGGCGTCATTGTGGTGGCGCTGCCGCTCGATGTCTCCATTTTCCCCCTCCTGCCGTGTCTAGATCATCCCCATGACTCCAATTAACGACACGCCTGTCTGGCTCATCACTGGCTGCTCGAGTGGGCTCGGGCGCGCGCTCGCCACGCGCGCGCTGGCCCGGGGGCATCGCCTCATCGCGACCGCCCGAGATCCGGAAACCCTCGTCGAACTCGTGGCCATGGCTCCTGACCGGTGTCGGGCGCTCGCCCTTGATGTCGCGGACGCGCGTCAAGTCGTGTCCGTGGTCGCGCAGGCGGGGCAGGCGTTTGGCCGGCTCGACGTCGTGGTAAACAACGCCGGCTACGGCTTGATCGGCGCCGTGGAGGAATGCGACGAGGCGCAAATCGCGCGCAATTTTGAGACGAATTTCTTCGGCGCGATGCGGGTAATTCGCGCTGCGCTGCCGATCTTGCGGGCACAGCGTCGCGGCCATTTCGTGAACATCAGCGCCGCCGCCGTCATCGCCAACTATCCTGGTTTTTCCATCTACGGCGCGACCAAGTGGGCGCTCGAGGGCTTTTCGGAATCGCTCGCGGCTGAAGTCCGCCCGTTGGGCTTGAAGGTGACGATCGTGCAACCCGGTCCCTTCCGGACGGACTTTATTGCGCGGTCACTCGAACGCGCGACCGGACAAATTGCCGACTACGATCCATCGAGCGGTAAGTTCCGGCGCTTCCTTGAGACCATGGCCGGACGGCAACCAGGCGATCCCATGAAGGCGGCCGACGCCATCATCGCCGCGGTGGCATTAGAGAATCCGCCACTGCGCCTCGTACTTGGCAAATACGCCATCGACAAAACCCGCCGGAAGCTCGCGGCGGCGGCACGGGAGCTCGAGGCAGGGTACGCCGCCGGCCTGGCGACAGATTTCGCGGCGGACGGCGAAGCGGACTCGACGCGATGAGCACCGGGAACGGGGTGCGCGCCCTCGTGCTGGTGCTCGGCGACCAGCTCGATCCCGCCGCGGCGGCGTTCGATGATTTCGACGCGAAACGAGACGTCGTCTGGCTGGCCGAGGTCGAGGCGGAGTCGGAACATGTTTGGGCGAGCAAGCCGCGCATCGCGGTGTTCCTCTCCGCCATGCGGCATTTTCGTGACGGGCAGCGGAAAATCGGACGCACCGTGCGTTACACCACACTGGATGATCCAGCGAACACCCAGTCACTCGCGACCGAACTGGCGCGGGCACTAGCGGAGTTGAAACCCGAACGGTTGATCATGACCGAGGCGGGCGAGTGGCGGGTGCAGGAAGCGATCGCAGGGGCGGCGCGGGCAGCCGGGGTGCGAATCGATGTGCGACCGGACCGCCATTTCTTCTGCACGCGGGCGGATTTTTCCGCCCACGCCGAAGGTCGAAAGACATTGCGGATGGAATTTTTCTATCGGGAAGTGCGGCGGAAGCACCGCGTGCTGCTTGACGAGAACGGGGAGCCGGAAGGCGGTCAGTGGAACTTCGATCACGACAATCGCGGTAGTTTTTCCAAACGCGGACCGAAGGAGGAGAAGCTGCGCGCGCCGGTCTTGACCGAGCCTGATGCCACCACGCGGGCCGTGATTGCGCTCGTGGCCACGCGGTTCGCCGGCCATCCCGGTGAACTCGAGGCGTTTGCCTGGCCGGTTACACCAGAGGACGCGCGGGCAACGTTGCTCGACTTCATTGCGCACCGCCTACCGAGCTTCGGGCAGTTTCAGGATGCGATGTGGACGGACGAACCGTGGCTTTTTCATTCGCGAATATCAGCGGCGCTGAACCTGAAACTCCTCAATCCGCGCGAGGTGGTGGCAGCGGCGGAACGGGCGTATCGCGAGGGGCACGTTCACCTCGCGAGTGCGGAGGGGTTCATCCGGCAAATTCTCGGGTGGCGGGAATACGTGCGCGGAGTTTATTGGCGCCATATGCCCGGCTACGCCGCACTGAATGCGCTCGGGGCGAAGGAGAAGCTCCCCGAGTTTTATTGGACGGGAAAGTGCGAGATGAACTGCCTGCGTCAGAGTATCGGCCAGACGCTGAAGCACGGCTACGCCCACCACATCCAGCGGCTGATGGTAACGGGACTCTACGCGCTGCTGCTCGGAGTGGAACCGCAGCAAGTCCACGCGTGGTATCTGGCCGTCTACGTGGACGCCGTGGAGTGGGTGGAGCTGCCGAACACGCTCGGAATGTCGCAGTATGGCGATGGTGGCATCATGGCTTCGAAGCCGTATGCGGCGACCGGCAAATATATCAACCGCATGAGCAATTACTGCTCCGGGTGTCGGTTTGATCCGGCGGCGTCGGTGGGGGAAAAAGCGTGCCCGTTTACGACCCTCTATTGGGATTTCCTGCTGCGGCACGAAGCCCTGCTCGCGAAGAATCAGCGCATGGCATTGCAGGTAAAAAATCTCGCGCGGCTGGGCGCAGCGGAGCGTGAGGCGATCCTGGCGCGAGCCCGGGAGATCAAACGCCATGGCGGCGTCCCGTCCGGTGAAGACGCACTGTTGGCCCTTTAACCGCGAGCAATGAACGATGCCCAAAATACGTAAAAAATCCGATCTGCCCTCGAAGCCATGTGTGGTTTGCGGCCGACCGTTCACCTGGCGCAAGAAATGGGAGCGAGTCTGGGCCGAGGTGAAGTTTTGCTCGGACGCGTGTCGGATGCGAAAACATGGAGGGGCCCGTGGCTGACGAAGTATTCCAGCGACAGGTGCGCATCGCGCGTCCGGCCGCCGAGGTGTTTGCGTGGCACGAACGGTCGGGGGCGTTTGCGCGGTTGTGTCCGCCTTGGGAGCGCGTGGAAGTGACGCGACACGTCGGCGGTATTCGGAGCGGGGCGCGCGTCTCATTGCGGACGAAGGTGGGGCCGGTCTGGCTGAAGTGGGAGATCGAGCATCGCGATTACATCGCGGGACGGCAGTTTCGGGATGTGCTGCTGAGCGGGCCGTTTGCTAAATGGGAACATCTGCACCGGATCGAGCCGGAAGGCGATGCCGCCTGCGTACTTACCGACGAGATACACTATCGACTGCCACTGGGCGTGCTCGGGCATTTGTGCGGAGCAGCATTTGCGCGGTGGCAGCTGGGCCGGATGTTTGAGTATCGGCACGCGGTAACGAAGGCAGATTTGGAAACAACGCCCTGAAGATGGCGCGGCGGTGCACACGGAGTTCGCCCGGCGCCAGCGCGGAATCCGCGTTGCGCCACGCCGTGGGTCGGAAAGGCTGGGTTTGATGAGTGAAAAAATCGCCGTAATCGGTGCAGGAATTGCCGGACTGTTGCTCGCGCGGGAGCTGAAGGCGCGGGGCGAGAACGTGATCGTGCTGGAAAAAAGCGCTGGACCGGGCGGACGCCTCGCGACGAAACGGGTGGAGGCGGCCGTCTTTGATTCGGGCGCGCAGTATTTCACGGCGAAATCGGAGCGCTTCGCCGGCATGGTCGCAGAGTGGGCAGCGCGGGGTGTGGTGGCGCCATGGCCGGGCGCATCGGCGCATCGCTGGATCGGCCGCCCGAGCATGAATGCGGTTGGGAAATTCCTGGCGGAAGGTCTCGACGTCCGGCGGAAATCGAAAGTCATCGCGGTGCACCGAGTCGGCGGCGGGTGGGAGCTGACGGTCGAAAACCAGCCGGCGTTGCGCGTGGGGCATTTGGCCCTGACCGCGCCGATGCCGCAATCGTTGGCCTTGCTTGAGGCGAGTGGCGTGGAGTTGCCCAGCCCGCTCGCGGGCGAACTAGCGGCGCTGAAGTATCACCCCTGTCTGGCGCTGCTGCTGACACTGGAAGGACCCACTGCGGTCCCGGCTGCTGGGGTGCCTCTTACCGAAGGGCCGGTGCGGTGGATCGCTGATAATTCCAAAAAGGGAATTTCACCGGCCGGGATGACGGCGGTGACGGTGCATTTGAGTCCAGCGTTTGCGGCAGAGCATTACGCGAAGGCTGAGACGGAACTGGCCGCCTTGATCCTGCCGGGAATCGAGAGCTACTTGGGCGCGCCGGTCCGACAAGTGACGCTACACCGCTGGAAATACAGTGAGCCGGCGGGAACCTGCCGGCATCGGTGTGTGTGGTTGCCGGCGCTTGGTCTGGGCTTCGCGGGAGACGCCTTGGGTGGGCCGCGCGTCGAAGCCGCCGCACTCTCCGGTTTGGCCTTGGCCGAGGAAATGACGGCAAAGGGGGGCGCATGAAAGAGGTCGTGATCGTCGGGGCGGGGCTGGCGGGCTTGACCTGCGCGCGGCGGTTGCAGGCGAGCGGAGTCGAATGCGTCGTGCTCGAGGCGTCCGACGCCGTCGGCGGGCGCGTGCGGACGGATGTCGTGGAAGGATTCCGGCTGGATCGCGGCTTTCAAGTGCTGTTGACCGCGTATCCCGCCGCCAGAAAGTGGCTGGATTACGACCGGCTGAAATTGCAGAAGTTTTCGGCGGGCGCGCGAGTCTGGTGCGACGGCAGGATGCACCGGGTGAGTGATCCCTGGCGGGAGTGGGGAAGCTTCTGGGATACGTTGCGCGCGCCGGTGGGTTCGCTGTGGGATAAAATGCGGATTGCGTCGCTGCGTGCGGCAGCGCGGCGCGGGACGATGGACGAACTTTTCGCGCGGCCGGAGACGACGACGCTGAGCGCGCTGCAGGCTCACGGGTTCAGCGAACGGATGATCGAACATTTCATGCGGCCGTGGCTGGGCGGTGTTTTTCTGGATGCGAAACTAGAAACCTCGAGTCGGATGCTGGAGTTTGTTTTCCGAATGTTCGCGGAAGGTGACACAGCGGTGCCGATGGCCGGCATGCATGCGATACCCGAGCAACTGGCGGCGGCCCTATCGCCCGGCACGGTGCGGCTGAACGCTCGGGTCGCGGGGGTGGATTCCGGTGCGGTGCGATTGGTAAGCGGCGAGCGTATCGAAGCGCGGCGGATCGTCGTGGCGGCGGAAGGCACGGGTGCGGCGGAACTATTGCCCGAACTTAACGCGCCGGCCTGGCGGGCGGTGACGACGATTTATTTTTCGGCCAAGGCGAGCCCGCTGGGTGAGCCGACTTTAATGCTGAATGGAACGGGACGCGGACGAGTAAACAATGTCGCCGTCATGAGCGAGGTCGCGCCGGGCTACGCGCCGGCGGGAGAGGCGTTGGTTTCCGTGTCGATCTTGGGCGAAGCGTCGCAGGACGACGCCGCACTGGCCACGGGCGTGCGGATGGAGTTGAGGGAGTGGTTTGGCACCGCGGTGAAGGACTGGGAGGCGCTGCGCGTTTACCGGGTTCGGCGGGCGCTGCCCTTGCGATGGCCTTTGGAGCGGCAGGGGTTGGGCGCGGTGCGGCCCGGGGTGTTCGTAGCGGGGGATTTCCTGAACTCGGCATCCATCCAGGGTGCGATGGAAAGCGGTGAAGCCGTAGCCGAGGCGATCCTGGGTGAAATGGACGCGCGGTCGCGGACGCCCAACGCCGAGTAATCGCGGAGAAGATTGAGTTCCCACCCGCTGCTCGTTCTCCACCCGCAGGGTGATCACGGGAAGCGTTGCACGTCCCGACATCCGCCAGCCCTCCGCAGCTTCGTTTCAGTTGCCGTCCTCGGCCTTGCCGGCGCGGCGTCCGCCACCTTTGAGACTGCTAAGATAAGTCACGACGTCCCGGATCTCGCGCGGCTGCAGAATTCCCTGCATCGCTGGCATGATTGAAACGGGCGGCGTCTGGCTGGCGATTTCACTGAGCGGAATGCTTTGTTGCTTCCCGTCGAACTGGCGCACGGTCACCGCCTGCGGCGTCTCCTTCGCGAGCGTGCCCGTGACTTCGGTTTTGTTTTTCAACGTCACGTTCACCATCCCGTAACCGATCGCGATCTGGGCCGAGGGAGCAATGAGTGCTTCCAGCAAATACGACGGATCGCGTTGCGTCCCGATGGAACGCAGGTTGGGTCCGACTTCACTGCCGCCTGCAGATTCAACCGTGTGGCACGCGGTGCAGTTGGCGTTCAGGTGATTTGCGACGAGATCACGACCCCGCGCGACGTCCCCGCCCTGCGTGAGTTCGAGCTGGGTGGCCGCCTCAGGCGACGCGAGGTAAGTCTTGAGTTTCGCCTCGAGTGCGCGATTCGCGGCGCTGCGAGCCTGCAACGCCTCCATGACATCCAGCTTGATCGTGGGGACGACGGTGCCCTTGACGAGTGAATCGCCCATGCCGCTCAGCACGGCATCAGCTTCCGGGCTCGCGGCGAGCGCGAGCAATCCGATCACGTGCTGCTGTTCCGCGACCGATCGCCGTTCGAGCGTCGCCTGCGCCTCGCGCACCAGGCGCGCCGCATCGTCGGGCAGGAGCAGCTCCAACGCCGCGCGGTGCAAGGCGGCCGGCGAATTCGCCGCGAGCGCGAGATCGAGCGTGAGCGCGAACGCCGGGTGCTTCCGCTGATCGCCGGCGATGAGGCGCAACGCCTGCGCGCGCAATTCCGCCGCGGCTTTCTCATCCGTCACGACCGCGGCAATCTGCCCGGCTCCGGCTTTCAGTGAGTGCGCGATCATGATTTCGACCGCGAGGGTTTTCAAGGCTGGCTCCGACAGCGCCAGTAACGCTTCGAGCTTCGGCGCGAGCACGCCCTCAATCGCCATCGGGGTGATCGTGCGCGCGCGGCCGTCGACGAGGTCGAGGCGCGGCGGATTCTTCCAAAGCTTCAACGTGCGCAGCGCTTCTTCGCGCATCTGACGCGAGGCCGAGCCGTTCAGCGCAAACGTTAGCAGCCGCCCCGCGGACTCCGGCGTGCCCACCCGCAAGCCGGCGTTGATCGCGCGGCGGGTGACGACTTCGCTCGCCGGCGCGCGCTCGAGCAGCGCAGCCAGTGTCGGCAGCGCCGCGGGAATCGAGAGATCATCGTGAATCGCGCGGGCAGCCTCCTCGACCACGAGGCCATTGCTGTCAGCGAGAAACCCGGCCACTTCGGGCGCAGCCTGGCGACGCAACGCCACCACGGAAACCAACCGCACCGTGACCGACGCGTCGGACTTCTTCGCGGCGAGTTGCGCTGCGCTCGCACAGCCTGTGAGGCCCGCGACGACCGCCTGCCGCAGCACCGGCTCCGCACCGTCACGCGCGGCCATGGCGAACAAAGCATCCACCGCCGCAGGTTCACGGAATTTTCCGAGCGCGATCGCCGCCTGCGCACGGACGCGCGGCTCGCCGTCGTCCAGCAGCGTAATCAGTGCTTTGCCATTGGTCCTGGCGCCCGTGGCGGCCGCGTCGCCGATCATCCTCACGCTCTGTCGGCGAATTTCCGGATCAACATCCCGGAGCAACGCCACTACCGGCGCGCTCTCCGCGGCGCTGCGGCGCATCAATTGACCGTAGCCCCACAGGGCGTGAATGCGCGCGATCTGGGCCGCGTTCGTCGATCGCGCCGCGACCAGCAGCGCGTCCTTCTTCCCGCGTTTGGCCAGTTCGAGTTGCGCGCCCTGCCGCACGCGCTGATCGGGATGCGCCAACTGCGCGACGAGTTCGATGTCCTTCCGCCGGGCAAAGCCCGTGCTCAGAATCGCGGAAGTTTCCTGCCGCAGCGGATGGCGGTCATCGTTCTTCGCGTCGACGCGCCACAACGCGCCGAGCCCGTCGAGCGGGTAGCCGCCAATCCAGTCCGCCATCATCAGCGAGCCGTCGGGATGCCAGCTCAGGCCGATGCCCATGATGCCATCATTGAGCACGCGCGCATCGACCATCTTGAAATTCGCGCCGTCCCGCTCCGCGCGAAACGCCTTCATTTTGCCCGAGGGAAACTCGTTCAGGATGAACATCCCGCGTTGTCGATTGCTCAACGCGGTGCCGGGCTCGTATTTGAAACCCGCCGGTCCGTCGGAGTAGCTCAGGATCGTCGGCAGGAAATACGCCGCCTGCCCCGGGAAGGGCGGTTTCCAGATGCCTTCGCGTATCCACGGGCTGTCCGTCTTCATATACTGGAAATTGCAGCGCCAGCCCGTGTCGCTGCCTTCGAGCACATAGACAAATCGCTCCCGCTCGCCCGGCTGGTCCGCGTCGTTGTCGACTGCGAACAGGTCGCCGAAATTGTCGAACGCCGGCTCCTGCGGATTGCGCAGGCCATGCGCGTAAACCTCAAATCCCGTGCCGTCCGGCTCGATGCGCATCACCGCGCCTTCATTGGGATAGGAAAACTTCCTCCCCTCCTTGGAGGTCACGTTCATGCCCTTGTCGCCGATGCTCCAGTAGATGCGACCATCGGGGCCGACGGTGAGGCCGTGCATGTCGTGGCCCGCATAAGCGAGATGTACACCAAAGCCATGCACGACCACTTCGCGGATGTCCGCCACGCCATCATCATCGGTGTCCTTGAACCGCCAGAGATCCGGCGCGATCGTCGCATAGACCCAGCCGTCGTGATGCATTACTCCAGCCGCGATCCCGGTTACGACCGTATTAAACCCTTCCGCGAACACCGTGATCTTGTCCGCGGTGCCATCGCCATCGGTGTCGCGCAGCTGGTAAATCCGCTCGGTGTGCACCGTGAGGTCCTTCCAATCGATGGAGCCGTCTGCGTTGTGGTCCTTCAATGAGCCGCGCGGCGCGCGTAGTTTGCCCGGCGCCAGCTCGTGTTTGTAGAACGCCATTTTGTCGTCCACACTCCGCAGGCCCACGTCGTCCGGAATCCACATCGTGTGTTCGCGAATATCGAGATCGCCGACTTTGCGCCGCGTCGTCGTCGAGACATAAACCCGCCCTTGCGCATCGACGGCGCACGCCACGGGATCAGGCACATTCAATGCGCCCGACCACTTGTGCAGCGTCAGTTCCTTCGTGGCCGGGGTCAGATCGCGTTGTGCCGGTGGAACGCGTTTCGGAACGGGCGCATCGGCTGCGAAACCAAGGCCCGCCAGGACGCCAGCGATCACCAGCAAGGCGGTCAAACGCCGGCAGGAAGAGGGGAAATAAACAGGCATGGGTAGTCAGTCGATTTGGCGGAGAAAAGGTGGGTTGTCGCGGCCAAATCTTCTGGAAAGGCGTAAGTTCGAGCCCCGTGCCAGATGCGCTGCCAGGCGAGGGGCCGGCACACGAAGAGCCCATTCTTTCTCTTAGAGCAAGAGAGCCTTACGGCTTTCACAACTACGGCGGTGTAAAGATTGGTGTTTCGTTTGGAGTGTGACCGGTCAAGGGCTCCGAGTGGCGACGAAGATAGTGCGGGCAGAGCACGATCGCGTCCCGCCATCTCGGGGAGCGGGAATCGCTCTGGCACCCTGCAGCCGGTTCAGCTTTGGCGATCGTCGCCTCGTCCCATTCTGCGCGCACGACCCGTTGGAGCGGAACTGGAGGCCAGCCTGCCGCCGGGTATGCCCTACCCGTCGCGCGCGCCAGTACATCTGAAAATCTGCCTCGTTTCGATACAGTCTGCGTACAAGCGTAAGGGGGCCCTTTTTTTGGAGCGACTTTCGTAAGTGCAGGACGGTAGCTGCTCGCGAGTGGGTTTTGTAAAATTTTATACTTGTCATTGCACTGTTTAATAGGTTCTGAGGCGGCGTGCGTGCGCTGTGGCGCGCACGCCCGTCAGGCGACTTCCCATCCCTCGCACCTGCAATACCCCATGAAATTATACAGCCTTCCTCGTTCCCTGTGCTCGGCGACTGCAGCCTCGTTGGTAATTGTCGGTCTGGTTCTAAGTCTGTTATCTTTTTCAGCGCGGGCGGCGGAGTCGGCCTCTGTGGCCGGCAAAGTCAGCAATATCGCGACTGGCAACCTCCTCCAAGGGGCGCGCGTCGAAATTCCGCAGCTCGGCCTCTCCACACTCTCCGACAGCGCGGGTCAGTATGTATTGGCGTCCGTCCCGGCAGGCACGCACGAGATCGTGGTTTCCTACACTGGCCTCGACGGCATGCGGAGCCCGGTGACCGTCACCGACGGGCAGCGGGTGGTGCGGGATTTCGATCTCACCGCCGCAATCTACAAGCTCGATGCCTTCAAGGTCACGGGGGAGCGCGAGGGCGCCGCAGTCGCCATCACCGCCAAGCGCAACGCCACCAATCTGAAGGACGTGGTCTCGGTCGATCAGTTCGGCAACCTGCCCAATATGAGTTCGGGCGAAGTGCTGATGCGCCTGCCGGGCGTCGCGGGCAGCCCAACAGAGGAGGGCCTCAACTATCAGTTTAACATCCGCGGGATGGGACCAGCGCTGAACACGATCAACATCGACGGCGCCCGCATGGCGTCGCTCGGCTTCAGCCGCGCCTTCGAGATGCAAAGCATTTCCGGCGCAATGTTTGACCAGCTGGAACTGGTCAAGGGGCTCACGCCCGACAAGAGCGCGGAGTCCCTCGGCGGCTCCGTTAATCTTAAGACCCGCTCGACCCTGAATATGAGGGAAAAGCGCCGCTTCACCTACAATTTATCCGTCCGCACGGCTGCTTCCATAACCGAACAGATTCCCGAGCGCGAACGGCATCGTTCTCATCCGGTTTTGAACTTTGGTTATCAGGAAGTCTTCAGCGTTGGCGGGGGCGACCGGAACCTTGGGGTCGCCGTCAACACCTTCTACAGCGAAAACGGCGTGGGCTTTTACCGCACCGATCGCGACTTCCAGAATACGGCCACCGACCCGGCGTACCTCTGGAGCTACCAGACCCAAGACAATTTCAACAACCGCAAACAGATCGGAGTGAGCGTCAAGACCGAGTACAAGCTGTCGCCCAACACGACCATCACGATCAACACGATGGCCAACGACAACATAGAGTTGCACCGCATCCGCTGGATCACGCGCGCCTACACCGGCAGCCAGACCCAGAACTTTGTGCCCAACGCCACCACATCGAGCATCGTTCCGGGCTACACCTCGCTCGTAACTGAAGTGCGGGCCGTCCCCACCTCTACCCTCGACATGCAAATGGTGGGGCCGAACCACTACGTTACCCGGACGCGTCGGGCCGACATTACCGTGGATCAGGAGTTCGGGCCTTTCAAATTTGATTACAGCGCGCGCTACGCCCACAACCACCTCAACAACGGCCAGGGCCAAGGCGGCGACCTGACCATGCGGATCACCAATATCGGTTGGATCCTCGATCGTACGAAGTCGGACCTTTACCCGCGCTTTGTCCAAACTGCTGGCCCTGATTTCCGCGACTCGAAAAACTGGCGCCCGAAGACGGATTCGCCCGCCTTGGTTCACGGCGACCAGCAGAACGGCCAGCGGATCCGCACCTTGGAGGGTAACGTGCGCTACAAGTTGCCGACCCGCGTCCCGATTAACCTGCGATCCGGCCTGCACTGGCGTGACACGCTGGTCGAGACCAAGGTCACCGATGGCCAGCGCCGCTACAGCTACGTCGGAACCGGCCCCTTGCCCGACAACCCCAATCGCAAGGTGTTTGATGAGGTAAAGACCGGCCGCCAAGTGCCCCAATGGGACACCAATATGTTCCTGGCGGAGCGAAAGCTGGTCAACCCCTCCCTCTGGTCGGAGGATCTCTACTATTTCTATCAGAGTAAATACAACGTGCCCCGCACGCTGCTCGAGACCGTGTCGGCGGGTTACATCATGACGGATGGCAAATTCGGCCGGGAAGGCTTCCTTGGTCGCAGCGGCTTCCTCACTGGTGTCCGGACAGAAAAGACCGAGACCGAAGGCTTCAATTGGGTGCAGACGCGCGCTAATCTTCGCAGCACGGCAGCTGAAAAGCTGAACAACCCTTCCGGGGCCGCGGCGAAGGACTACACCTATCGCAAAATCGCCGGCAGTTATACTCAGTCCTTCCCCAGCGCCCACCTCATGCACGACATCACCCCGAACCTAAAAGCCCGCACCAGCTGGTCCACCGGGTTCGGTCGGCCGGGCTACGCCACGGCGCTGCCCGGCGAGAGCGCAAACGAGACGGCCATGACGCTCACGGTTAACAATCCTTCCTTGCTGCCTCAGCGGGCCTCGAACTGGGACGCCACGCTCGATTACTACTTCGAGCCCGTCGGCAACCTTTCCGTGGGTTGGTTCCACAAGAAGATCACCGATTACATTGTGAGCGGCATCAGCAGCGGCCAAGTTGCCTCCGGCCTCGACAACGGTTTTAATGGCGAGTACGCGGGTTTTGAGCGCTTCACGTCCAGCAACGCCGGCACCGCCTTCGTGCAGGGCTGGGAATTCAGCTACCAGCAGCAATTCACTTTCCTTCCCGGCGTGCTCAAGGGCCTGAGCGGTTCCGTGAACTACACGATGATCGATACTCACGGCGACTTCGGCCAGACGACCAGCCTCAGCGGAGGCCAAGTCGCTGGATTCATTCCTCGCACCATGAACGTCATGCTGTCCTGGCGATACCGCTTCTTTAGCACCCGGGTCCTCTACAATCTCACGAGCGATCACCTATCCGCTTACGATGCCACTAACCCGGCGCGCAATTCGTACCGCAAGGCAATGGAGACGGTGAACTTTGGCGTCGCTTACTTGGTGCGTCCCTCGGTCAGCCTGAACGTGGACGTTTCCAACATTTTCAACGAACCTCAGGTGCTCTATCGCGGCTTCAAAAACCGCATGCAGACTACGATTATCAACGGCGTTGCCATCAACGTCGGGGTCAGCGGCCGATTCTGACCGCCTCGCTTTCCAGAGCCTTTTCTTGGGACGGGCCGTAACCCTCGGCGCTAAATAAGGTATTGCCCGGGGGGCGGCACGATCGGGTGACTCTTTGTGCTCTCGGTCCTTTACGCCAGCTGCTGGTTCTTCTGCCCATCAATATCGCCCCAGCGAAGGGCTTTTCCTGCGCTGAGGTGGAGGCCGGAATACGCCAGCCGTCGGACCAAGTCTGCGCATCCGCAAGACCACTTTGAGCCGGAATGCTCCATTCGTTTCGCCGATCAGCTGGAATTGGGCGAAGGTAGGGAGGCGAGCCGTTTCGGCCTGGCGGCGGCCTTGGCGATTCTTCGGCTGGGGTTTTAAAATTACCCCTTGTTGTCGGGCCAGTGCTCGCTGTTCGCGCGTCCCCGCCGCAAGTGACGTATCGTTTTAAAGATTCCGATGAAATGTTCCACCTGCACTGCATCAGATTCCGCTGTTCTGGTCTGTCTTCGCTCGTTCATCCCTTGCGCACGGACCTCTTCCTCGAAGTCGCTCAGTCGCAGCTTCGCGACCGAACAGCGGCTGGTATTTAACGTGCGCCATTTCTGCTTGCCGTTCACTTTTACGCGGGCGTAGTAAGTTCCGTTCTGACCGTTTCGAAGCAGGTTCGCGACATTGGTTCTTTATC
>JBEENF010000031.1:0-16287 GCA_041192325.1 Verrucomicrobiota bacterium | reverse complement strand
AAGGCGTCTGATCGTAGTTAAATGCGGGGCCCATTGCCGCGCACAACGTGCCTTCGTAGCGACGCAGCTTTGCAGCAATCCATTTGAAGCCCGTCAGCGTATTCAGAACTTTCACGCCGTGACCCTCGCCGATCGCGTCCTGAAGGCGGCTGGTCACAAAGGTCTTAATCAGGCAGACCCGAAGTGAGCCCTCGCGGGGTATCCAACCAAGTTCCTTGTATTTCATTAGCCGGTACTCGGCCAGGAGCGCACCGATTTGATTACCGGTGAGCAGTTCCATTTGTCCCGCGCGGTTGCGCACGGCGCAGCCCATGCGGTCACAGTCGGGATCTGTCGCAAGCACCAGATCCGCGCCCTCGCGGCCCGCCAGTGCAACGGCACGCGACAGCGCCTCAGCGTTCTCGGGATTCGGCGATTTGACCGTGGGGAAGCGCGCGTCGAAATCCAACTGCTCTTTAACCACCCGCACTTCGCAGCCGGCCCGAAGCAACAACGGAACGGAATGCACCGCGCCCGTGCCGTGAATATTGGTGAATACCACCTTCAGCTTGGCGGTGTGAAACACCTCCGGATCAAGCGCCGCTTTTGCCACAACCGCTAGATAGGCATCGTCCGCTTCGCGGCCCAACGGCGCGGCGGCGGCTGGAGTGCCATCGAGAAACTGGCTCAATTCCGACAACGGGGTCGCATTTACCTCTGCAACGATGGCGCCGTCATGAGGCGGCACGACTTGAGCGCCATCGTCAAAGTAAGCTTTGAAACCATTGTCGTGCGGCGGATTGTGACTCGCCGTAATCACAATGCCTGCCTGCGCCCCAAGCCAGCGCACGGAAAAACTCAGTTGCGGGGTTGGACGGGGACCGTCGAAAAGCCATGCTTCGCCACCAAGGCGAATCCATGTCGACGCAGCAAGTTGTCCAAAATGGCGGGAAAAATGGCGCACGTCGTAAGCAATCACCAGACGCGGCGTCTGGCCTCCGGCTTTTTGGGCCAGAAATTTTTGCGTGTACCGAAAGAGCCCGATCGTCGCCCGTACCAGGGTGAAATCGTTCAGCATGTTGCTGCCAATCGCCGCATGTTCGGGCGAACCCTTTTCGTCGATCTTTCCCGTCTCCGCCGCCGCAGCGACAACTCCGATGGTGCGACCACGCATGCCGCCGGTACCGAATTCCAAATAACGATAGAAACGGTCGTTGAGCTCGGCCCAAGCCGAATGCGCCATCAGTTCCACGATACTGGCTTCCGCCCACTCCGGCAGTTTGGCCGCTAGGAAAGCTGCGATGTTTTCCGCGGTCGACGGAAGCAGATGGCCCGCTTGAGCGGCTTGGGAGATGCGGTCAGCAACAGTCATGGCATGACAAATAGGACATAAGTGCTACTCCGTGCGAAGCGAAGAATCCACCTTCGCATTCGGAGTTATTATCCCAAGCACAGGCCTTCCGTTACCCGGGGCTTTGGTGACAGGTCCCGCCAAGCATCCGCGAAGGACTCTTCATCGTAACCAAACAAGGGCGAAACCTCGAATGTCGCTTTCGGCAACCCGCTGGGGTCGGTTTCCACCGCCGCGCCATTGGCCCGCAGCCAACGCGCAAATTGCCGCAATAGATCGTCCCGGGAAGTCTTGGGCGAATCCACGCCCTCCGCATTTTTGACGGGAGAGAAATCATTTTCGCGGAGCGTCTCAATAACCAAGGGATTCCGGGCAAATGGCAGCGCATCGAATACAAACATCTCGAATTTCACCCCGTTCGCCTTCTCCGGGTTCACTGGACCGCCTTTGGCGTCAATCGTCGGGATCTTTTTGTCAGCACGATGGAACGGCAGTGCCACACCAGGTCCCGCTGCAGCCATTCGCCGAATAAATTCCCGATCGAGCATGTGGATTGCAATGCTGCCGGCGAGATAGCGCAGCCGCCCGCGGCCATCCACCTCCCTTTGATAGGCGGCCGGCAAATCGGAATATTCCACGACGACGATCCTGCCATCCTGCAGGCAGAAATGGCCGACTTTTTCCTCTGCATAGGCTTTCGTCACCATCTTGCTGGACATCTCGGAGTGACGAAGCACGTGCCAGCCGATGAAGGCCGGATCGATGGAACGCACGAGAGGATTGTCCACTTGGAAATAGCTCAGCGTGTCGATCCCCTCCCGCTCCATGAGATCGAGTGAACCGCTGCGTGCGAGAGCTCGCAGCGATCCCCCATGACCATCGGGCGAAAGCGCAATGCTCGATTTTGTTTCGAGCATGATCTTGCCGGCGAAGTCCACGGCGGGCATGCGGCCTTGCCGAAAAAAATGGACGCGGTCGCGCTCTAGTCCGAAAAAACCATGCTCCGCGAAAAACGCCCCGGTTGCCTCATGATTCGCATGACTGGTCATGATAAACCAGTGTAGTGGCTTCCCGTACCTCCGGCCCGCTGCCCGAATTTTCTCAGCGAAGACTTGGAACAACGGCTTCGCCTTCAAGGGGGTGATCGGAAACGTGCCCTTCGGCCCATCGTAGCCCAGCCGCGTTCCTTGTCCTCCCGCCACGGTGAAAGCCGCCACGCGTCCCGCGCGTAACGCCTCTTCACCGGCCGCTTTTGCTTTCGTCCATGCCGCGGCGTCTCCGCCGTGCTCCGGATGTTTTTCGTAAGGCGCCGGGGCCAGGCCCTGCAAGTTTGCGGAATTCCCTGCCCTCGCGCCCAACAGCGTGCGCGTCAGGTGGGTGATTTCGGCCAGATCAATTTCCGCCGCCTGGTCCAAAAGACTCCGTTTTTCCTCCGGATTCAGCTGATCAAAAAAATCGAAAACTTGCGCCTGCCCGCCGCGGCGGAATGTTTCTATGAGGAAGTCGTTCACACGCAAAAGAGAACATCGAAACGCAACCGGGCAATTAGTTCGCAGGCATGCGCAATATTTTAGCTCAATTTTACGCCCAGCTGCTTCGCCACCTGCTGCACATCCTTGTCGCCGCGGCCTGAAAGATTGATGACGAGAATTTGATCCGACTTCATTTCCTTCGCGCGCTTCAACCCGTGGACGAGCGCATGGGTGCTCTCCAAAGCGGGAATGATGCCTTCCAGCCGTGAACACAACTTGAACACTTCCAGCACTTCATCGTCGCACGCATAGGCGTAGTCTATCCGCTGGCGATCGCGATAGAACGCGTGCTCCGGCCCGATCGCCGCATAATCCAGTCCTGCGCTGACGGAGTGAGTAAGTTCAATTTGTCCATCCGGGTTTTGCAGAATGTAGGTCTTGCAACCTTGCAACACGCCCAGTTTTCCACCTTCGAAACGCGCCGCGTGGTCGCCCCGGGTGATGCCGCGACCGCCCGCTTCCACCCCGACCAAACGCACGTTGGTATCCTCCAGAAACTCGAAGAAAAATCCGATCGCATTTGATCCGCCTCCGACGCACGCAATCATCTCGTCCGGCAGCCGTCCTTCGCGCGCGCGAATCTGATCCTTTACTTCCTGGCCGATGACGCGGTGAAAATCGCGCACCATCATCGGATACGGGTGCGATCCCAAGGCGGACCCAAGAATGTAATGCGTGTCTCGAACATTGGTTACCCAATCCCGCATCGCTTCGTTGATTGCCTCCTTCAGCGTCTTCTGGCCAGCCTCCACCCCCCGGACCTCGGCTCCCATCAGCCGCATACGGAAAACGTTGAGCGACTGCCGCTCCATATCAACGGCGCCCATGTAAACCACGCATTCCAGTCCGAATTTTGCGCATACCGCCGCCGTCGCCACGCCATGTTGCCCCGCGCCAGTCTCCGCGATAATCCGTTTCTTGCCCATGCGCCGCGCGAGCAACGCCTGACCCAAGGCATTATTTATCTTGTGCGCGCCCGTGTGCAGCAGGTCTTCCCGTTTCAGATAAATCTTGGCTCCGCCGCAATGGCGGGTCAGCCGCTCCGCAAGATAAAGTTCTGTCGGCCGGCCGGCGAACTCCTTCAAATGATGCCTCAGCTCGGCTTGGAATGACGGATCTTGCCGAGCGTGGTCATATGCCTCGCCCAGCTCTTGGAGCGCCGTCATTAATGTTTCTGGAACGAAAACGCCTCCATATGGGCCGAAATGCCCTCCTGGCGTAGGAAGCGAAAAACGATCAACAGAGGTGGCGGCGATGGAGGACATTCGGGCGCAAGTGAATGGACGATGAAGCCGGAAGCAAAAGGTTTTCAGCGGCGCCCAGGGACTACCGTTTATTCCCCGTAGCCAGCGTGGAATCCTCGTGTTGGGGCGTGTCACCCGCAAAGCGGCGCACGTGGTCGGGGATGACTTCATTGATCTGAATTGGCCATCGGCTGTGGAGGCTGCGGAGTACATCGGAGAGTCGGGCCCCCGAAAGTCTCGGTATAGAGCACCAGCGCGTCCCCCGCGGAAAACACTTCGGCAGTATCTTCGAAAAAAAGAGGATCGCCTACAGTCCCGCTCCCCATGCCGGTGAAGGCTTAAGCACGGATCCACTTGGGGGATGACTAGCGGCAGTGCCTGAACCCAACAAAGCGATGCCCAGAGATACGAAAATCAAAAACGGCCTTGTAGCGCCACGCCTTGGCCGAGCAATCGGGAGAAGACGGAACCCGTCGCACTACTCTCCTTTACACTGCTCTGAACGGCAAGGGCGGATTACTTCTGCTCCACCCGGTTGCGCAAGAATGCAAGTACGTCCTGGAATCGGCTGCGATTCGCGTCGTCGGCATTCACCAAGTTCTCGTGCGCCTCCAAGACCAACCGCGCGCTTTCGATTTCGCTTCGGGCGGCACAACTGAGAGCGGTGTCACAATGACCCAAATCGGTGGGAAAGTCACCCGTATCCAATGTGACCAGGCGATGCAGCCCGAGATTGCGAATAAGTTCGAGGTTACGGGTCCCCACGCGCGTCAAGATGAGGCTGGCTCCAGGCGCCGTTTTGCGCAACTCGAGCGCCGCGCCGGCGAGAACCCCCAAAAATGTGCTGTCAACGCTGGCACACTGCATGAAATCGAGCACGAAACGCATCTTTCCGCGTTTTAACATCTCGCCCATAAAGTCGCGCAGGGAGGCGCTGTTTTGAAAACTGGCGCGCCCTTCGATCCGCACCACGACCGGATCGGAGTAGGCATCGACAAGAAAGGCAGATTTGTTGGCAGATTCAGGCATGAACGCAGTGGTACGAAGCGCCCCCGCGGGCCTGGGGCAGCATGGTCGAATTGCGAAATTCGGCAAGCGTCGCACCCGGCGGAATCTCCCGCCGGGCACGAGGCAAATGACGAAATCAGTTTCGGGCGATAATCTGCCGGAGCACGAAGGGCAGGATGCCCCCATGCTGATAGTAGTCGATCTCGATGGGAGTATCGATGCGGCATCGCACCGTCACCATTTCCACGGAGCCATCCTGGCGCGTAATACGAAGCACGAGATCCTGCTGCGGCTTGAGCGCGGGGCTTAGTCCAACAACATCGTAGGTCTCCGAGCCGTCCAGTCTTAGCGACTGCGCAGTCGTTCCTTCCCTGAACTGCAAAGGCAGAACACCCATCCCCACGAGATTGGAGCGATGGATTCGCTCGAAACTCTGGGCGACTACGATCTTCACGCCGAGCAGATTTGTGCCCTTGGCCGCCCAATCGCGCGATGAACCGGTGCCATATTCCTGGCCCGCGAGCACAATTAACGGGGTTCCAGCCGCGAGGTGTTTTGCCGCTGCGTCGAAGATCGAAACCTTTTCGCCCGTCGGCTGATACAAGGTGGTTCCACCTTCCTCGCCTCCGAGCATCAAATTCTTGATGCGCACATTGGCAAACGTCCCCCGGACCATCACGCGATCGTTGCCGCGCCGCGAACCGTAGGAATTGAAGTCCTCAAAGGGGACGCCGTTTTCGACCAGATAACGGCCGGCCGGCGAAGACTTCTTGATGGCTCCGGCCGGCGAAATGTGGTCGGTCGTTACCGAATCGCCAAAGATACCGAGTGCTCGCGCGCCCTTGATTTCCGCAATAGTGCCGGGCGACATCGAAAAATTCGCAAAAAACGGCGGCTCTTGAATATAGGTCGAATTCGAATCGAATTGGTAGACATCGCCGTTCATGGAAGGGATTTCGTTCCATTTCGGATTCTGCGCCTCGAAATTGGCGTAAAGCGCGCGGAAGATCTCCGGCTTCAGCGCCGCCTGCATCTGATCCCGCACTTCCCGCAGCGTGGGCCAGATGTCTTTCAGATAGACGTCGCGACCGGACGAATCACGGCCCAGCGGCTCAGTCGCGAGATCGATATCCACCCGACCGGCCAGCGCGAATGCCACCACCAATGGCGGCGACATCAGAAAGTTCGCCTTTATATTTTGATGCACGCGCGCTTCAAAATTACGATTGCCGGAGAGCACCGACGCAGCGACAAGGTCGTTCTTAACGATTGCTTCTTCGATGGCGGGATGCAGCGGACCGGAGTTGCCGATGCACGTGGTGCACCCGTAGCCAACCGTCTGGAAACCGAGCTGATCCAAGTATGGCGCAAGCCCGGTCTTGTTGAGATAATCCGTGACCACGCGCGAACCGGGGGCCAGGGAAGATTTGACCACCGGATTTACGCGCAATCCGCGCTCGACCGCCTTCTTGGCGAGCAAACCCGCTGCCAGCATTACGCTGGGATTTGAAGTGTTCGTACAACTGGTGATCGCCGCAATAAGCACGCTGCCGTGACCAATCTCACCATCAATCCGCCGCGCTCGCACCGAAACGGCGTCCGGCGTCGGGCGATTGTTCGCCATTTCACGTTCTGTGCTTACATTGGTATTTTTGACGTCCGCATCCGAGCTGGGAACGCTCTCCTGGCTACCGCCGCCGCTGTGCGGCCGAGTCCACCCGCCGCCCTCGACATGAATCGAGCGAGCAAGTTCGGCCGCGGGTTTGCCAAAACCGCCTTCGGCGACCGGCTTCGAGAAAGCTGCGGTAAATTCCCGCCCGAGGTTCGGTAATTCGATGCGATCTTGCGGTCGCTTTGGGCCCGCCACGCTGGGCACCACCGTCGCGAGATCGAGCTCGACCTCCTGCGAATAGTCGATGCTGCCGCGCATCGGAATTCCCCAAAGACCCTGCGCCTTGTAGTAAGCCTCATACATCGCCACGTGCTTCTCGTCACGGCCAGTCGCCCGCAGATAATTCGAGCACTCCGCGTCGATGGGAAAGAAGCCCATCGTGGCGCCATATTCGGGAGCCATATTGGCGATCGTCGCGCGGTCCACGACCGGAAGCGCCTGCGCGCCAGGACCAAAGAATTCCACAAACTTTCCAACGACTTTTGCTTTGCGGAGCATCTGCGTGACCGTCAGGGCGAGATCCGTGGCCGTAACCCCTTCCCGCAAGGCGCCGGTGAGGTGGACACCGACCACATCCGGCGTGAGAAAATAAACCGGTTGGCCCAACATTCCCGCCTCGGCTTCGATTCCGCCGACGCCCCACCCCACGATTCCCAGGCCGTTGATCATCGTGGTGTGCGAGTCGGTGCCCACGAGCGTGTCCGGATAGCACACGCCGTTCGCATCCGTCAGCACGCCTTTGGCGAGAAACTCCAAGTTTACCTGATGCACAATGCCGATGCCTGGCGGCACGACCTTAAAGGTGTCGAACGCCTGCATGCCCCATTTCAGGAACTGGTAGCGCTCGCGATTCCGCGCAAATTCGAGTTCGAGATTTTTTTTCAGCGCATCCGCGCTTCCCGCAAAATCCACTTGCACCGAGTGGTCGACCACCAAGTCGACCGGCACAAGCGGCTCGATGATTTTCGGATTACGACCCATGCGCGCGGCCGCCGAGCGCATCGCCGCAAGATCCACCAGCAGCGGCACACCGGTGAAGTCCTGCAACACAATACGGGCCACCACGAACGGGATCTCCTCCGTGCGCTCTGCTTTTGCGCTCCAGCTGGCGAGATCACGAATCGCTCCGTCGGATACACGTTTGCCATCGCAGTTACGCAAGAGCGACTCGAGGACGAGGCGAATGGAAACCGGCAAGCGCGAAACTTTGAAACCGGACTGCTCCAGAGCGGGCAGCGAGTAATATTTGTGAGACGCGCCGTTCGCCGTGAACGTCTGCAGCGTGTGGAAGGGATTCGGGAGATCGCTCATGATTTTTCTGGAAAGGAAGACACGGAGCCGTGAGTCGGGAAAGTTCGGAACGAGACGTTGCTCCGGAACCGAAAGCGCGGGGAACGCCTCATACGATCAATTGGCCAGCGCCGCTTTAACCGCTACGAAATTCGGCAGGTCCTTTGGGGTCGCAGTCGGTTTCGCGCATTTCAAAACGCCATTCTGGTGGACCACGAAGGCACCGCGCGCCGGGGCGTCCCCCACACCCGACTGCATCGAAAATAGAAAATCATGCTTGATCGGGGCTTTCTGCAGGAACCCGCAATTGTAGGTCAATTTAACGTCCTTCAGACCTTCCGGGATCTTGGTTTTGAAAATAAAATCAGGTGCTAGGGAGCCGGCGGCAACGGGCATGAGAGTAGGAAGGACTTTGAATTAGAGCGGTGATCACCCAATCGAAAGGGCGAAGTTGAGCGGGAGGCCCGGCGGCGGCAAATCGTTTCTGGATCCAACAAGGTCCTTTCTGCTTTTGCAGCGATCCCCATTAGAAACGCTCTTGCGCGCAGAGCCGCGGGCCACGTTTACTCGACCTTCCGCAATGACGCTCATCGAAGAACTCCACTGGCGCGGGCTTGTCGCCGATTGCACAGACGCCGGCGCACTCGCCCACCGCCTGGCCGGGGGGCCGATTACCCTGTATTGCGGCTTCGATCCCACCGCCGATTCGCTGCACGTGGGCAACCTCGTTCCGCTGCTCGCTCTGCGCCGGTTTCAACTTGCGGGCCATCACCCCATCGCCATTGCCGGTGGCGCGACCGGAATGGTCGGTGATCCCTCCGGCAAATCGGCCGAGCGCAATTTGCAGAGCGACGAACAAATTGCTCACAACATAGCCGGTCAGAAAGGGCAGCTCGCAAAGTTTCTCGATTTCCAGACGGCGACAAATCCGGCCCGGCTGCTCAACAATGCCGACTGGACCGCGCAGGTCACTTATCTCGAGTTTCTCCGCGACGTGGGAAAATATTTCACGGTCAACTGGATGGTCGCCAAGGAGTCGGTGCGCGCCCGGATGGAGGACAGGGAAAACGGCATCAGTTACACCGAGTTCAGCTACATGCTGCTGCAAGCTTTCGATTTTTATCACCTGCGCAAGACCTGCGATTGTGAACTGCAGATCGGCGCAACCGACCAGTGGGGCAATATCACCGCCGGCACCGAACTCATCCGGAAGAAACTCAACGCGTCGGCTTACGGGCTGGTGTTTCCCCTGCTCACCAAAGCAAACGGGGAGAAGTACGGCAAAACAGCCAGCGGCGCCGTCTGGCTCGATCCGAAGCGCACGTCACCCTATCGCTTCTATCAATTTTTCATGCAAGCGGAGGACTCCGACGTCATCAAGCTGCTGAAGGTGCTTACTTTTCTCCCGCCCGCTGAAATCAACAGGCTTGAATCCGACCTAAAAACCAACCCGGGAGCCCGGTCAGCGCAAAAAGCGCTGGCTCGGGAGTTGACGACCTTGGTGCACAGCGCCGCTGCCTGTAGCGATGCACAACGCGCGAGCGAGGTCATGTTCGGGGGCGGAGTGGACGGAATAACGGAGGAGTTATTCCGCGACGTGGTCGGCGAAATTCCCACCAAGTATCTTGATCCAGCGCGGCTGACAGCGCCGGGCGCTTCGCTGGTTGAACTGCTGGTGCATGCTGCACTCGCCCCATCTAAAGGTCAGGCCCGCAAAGATGTGGAAGGTGGCGGAATCTACCTGAACAACGTCCGCGAAGGCGATGCCGGCCGCTGCGTCACGACATCGGACCTGCTCTTCGGTAAATATCTCCTTCTGCGGAAGGGAAAACGCACCTACGGCGTAGTGACGTTGGTCCCTGACAGCGGGCCTTAACCACTGACCGCACTCCGGAAACCACTCCATCTTTGTCGCTGTCCGTCACGCGCGAAATATTTCCCTTTGATCGCAGCGTCCACCATCGGAGTAAAAACCCGCTTCATTGTTAATCCCCGCTCGGGCGCATCGCTTGGCAAGCTGCCTTCGGTCCGAGAGTTCGCCACCCGCCACGGCGCCAGCATGGTTTTTACGGAGCGCTCGCGCCACGCCTCGAAACTCGCGGAACAAGCCCTCGCGGACGGTTGTGAATTGGTGGTGGCCGTGGGCGGTGATGGCACGATGAATGAAATCGCCTCCGTGTTGGCGGGCTCAGCTTCGACGCTCGGCCTGGTTCCTTGTGGCTCAGGAGACGGTCTGGGACGTTTTTTGGGCGTACACGGACCGGTTGGTCGGGCGCTGGAAATCCTGCTTTCGGGCGTGCCACGGCTAATCGATTCTGGACTGGCTGACGGCCACCCCTTCTTTAGTATGGCTGGCTTGGGGTTCGAGGCGGAAATCGCGCGCAAGTTCAATCAACTCCAGCATCGGGGATTTTTGCGCTATGTGACCACGAGCATCGCCGCGTGGCGGCAGTGGAGACCCAGCGAATATGTCGTCACTTACTCAGGAGGCCGCGACGCATTCCGCGCGTTCACTGTGGCCATCGCCAACTCCAATCAATACGGCAACAATGCCCGCATCGCACCGCATGCGCTCATTGATGACGGAGAGCTCGATCTTTGCGCCGTTCCGCCCCTCAACGTTTTCAACGTGCTTCCGCTGGCCACTCAGCTGTTTGGCGGCAGCCTCGCGAATGGCGTGATCACGCGAAGAGCAGATGAATTCGTGATTGAACGGAAGTCATCGGGCCCCTTGCACACGGACGGAGAAACCCATGAGGCCGGGAAGGTCATCCGAGTCACCGTACGGCCGGCAAGCCTGCGGATCCTGGTTCCCCGAACGAATGAGTAACGGGGAGGGCGACGTCACGCTGCGACGTCGCCCGCCGCCGTACGTTCAGCAATCACAGTTCCCCCCGCCGCTTGCAGGCTGAAAGCGCCAAACCCCGCCAGCACTGCGCAGACAAGCACGAACCAGTCGCCGTATTCGGTATAAAACGTGTACTGTCCGATCCAGCGCGAATCCCGTTTGACCTCCAGCGTTTGCTGACCCCGAAAATAGATGCGCCCATCCTTGTTGGTAAGCGTGGCGCGAACACTTCCATACTCGTCGATCCAGCCGCTCCAACCTCCATTGCCGCACCGCAGAAGGGGGCGGCGGGTTTCAACGGCACGGAGCACGGAATGAGCCGCGTGCTGAAACGCTGCGCCTCCCTCGCCGAACCATCCATTGTTGGTCAGCACGACGAGTATGCTGGACGTCGCCAGCGCGCTGCTGCGCGCCAATTGCGGATAAATGTCCTCATAGCAGATCAGCGGACCCACGACCACACCCTCCCCTCGAAGTGGAATCAACGCCGGGGCTGAATCAGCGCCACGGGAGAAATCTCCGCCAATGGGGACGAACTTGGAAAGCCAGCCCAACACTGGCCGTAGCGGCACGAACTCTCCAAACGGCACCAGTTGCCGTTTTGCATAATAATCCGCCTGCAAACCGCCGTCCGGCGTTACGACAAATGCGCCATTGAACCAACTCTCGTCCGGCTTCCCCGCGTTCTCGACGGCGATTGATCCGATAAGCAGTGGAACCCCGGCGCGCCGGGCCAGACTTTCCATGAAATTTTTCATGTCCGCGTCCCCCGCACGGCCCAAGGGGTGGCAGCTTCCGGCCAAAGGATCAGGTCGGGCTTGGTTGCCGCAGCCGCGAGCGTCTGCTCAGCCAACACCGCCCGAATTCCTTCTCCTTTCGCCGGGTCCCATTTCAAAACCTGAGGGATATAGGGCTGAACGAACGCCACGCGCGCAAGGGATTGGGCAAAGCTGGACCGATTATAGGTCTGCCCGACGTGCAGACAGAAACACGCCATCACGATAAAAAGCGCGAGGAAAAATTCTTGGCTGCGCTTGTTCAGCCCCGTCGCGCCTTCACGAAACAGACGGTGCGCATACGCAGCAAAGCCGAGGTTCACCACCACGACCACGAATGAAATTCCATAGGCCCCCGTGAAGGGCGCGATCTGCAGCATCGCCTCCGTTTTCCACTGAGTCGCCGAGAGTGGCAGCCAGGGAAATCCACCCAAAAACCAAGTGCGCGTCCATTCGATCACGACCCAGGCTGCCGCCAAGCCCAGCATGGCAGCAAAGCGGGTCAGTGTGGGGCGGTCGAGCATGCGAGGCATCGTCCACCAGGCGGCGAGATACCAAAGGCCAACCCAACCGCCCACCAAGGGCCCCAGGAGTAACAGCCCGGCCCAGGTGACGTTATGTAGCCAGCCAAGGAGGATGGTCCATGCCATGGCCTGCGCCGCGGCCATGGTCCACGCAAAGACTTTCAAACGCGGACGCGTGTAAGCCCAATAAACAGCCGGCACCAGCATGGCGTAGGCAAACTGCCACGTCTTGAACGGCGGAAAAGCCATGACGGTTAGTACAACCGTGGATACGAACACGACTACCGCGGCCACGGGCTCAGAATAACGGTCCAGAAAAGCGGGACGCGGTTCGTACGGGTCGACTACCGACGCAGACGTGATTTCCGACATGAGCAATCCCAACGTTATGTTGCGACACCAGAACAGCTCACGCGCCGTGGCAGTTCTTGAATTTCTTTCCGCTCCCGCACGGGCACGGTTCGTTGCGGCCCACCTTAGGCGCTTCACGACGAATGGTCACCTTGGGCAGCTGAATTTCCTCCGCAGGCATTCCACCTGCGCCATTAGGCGCGGCGGACGCAACTTGCGGCGCATTGACCTGAGCGGCCGGGGCCGGCAGGTCGGTCGGGCCGACCGCGTGCGCCGTGCGGCTCAGCAGTGCCAGCATGTTTTCGAAGCTCTCGAGATTCGAGGCGCTGCGGAACAATCCGGTGCAAATCTGCAAGCGGACATTGTTCATCAATTCCTCAAAGTATTTGTAGGCCTCGCCTTTGTATTCAACCAGCGGATCTTTCTGGCCGTAGCTGCGCAGACCTATGCTGCGCCGCAGCTCTTCCATCTCGGTGAGATGCTCCTGCCAATGGTGATCGATCGCGTTGATTACCACGTAGCGTTCGAGCGAGCCGAGCGCTTCGGGAATCTCGACCGATTCCTTGACCGAGTAGGCCTGCCTGATGCGGTCCAACAACATCGCCACCAAAGCTTCCGAATTCGAGCCGGTCAATTCCTCGACGCGGATGCTAATCGGAAAATGCGCGTTCAGCCAGCCCACCAGACTGTCCACCGCGGTCTGTGTTGCCCCGCCTTTTTCCGCAAAGCCCGCAACTTCGAACCGATTCTGCAGTTCTTCCTGAATTTGCTCGAAAATAATATCCTTGGGCCGCTCGGCGTGAATCGCGGCGTTGCGGATCCCGTATACCACCTCCCGCTGCTGATTCAGCACGTCGTCGTATTGGAGGAGTCGTTTGCGGATCGAGTAATTCTGCTGCTCGACCTTCTTCTGCGCGCTTTCAATCGACCGGTTCAGCCACGGATGCTCCAATTCCTCCCCTTCCTTCATGGAACCTTCCATCAGCTTGGACGCGAGGTTACCCTGCAGAAACAGTCGCATGAGATCGTCTTCAAGCGACAGGTAAAACTTCGTGAGGCCGGGATCACCCTGACGCGAACAGCGGCCGCGCAACTGCCGGTCAATGCGCCGAGATTCGTGACGCTCAGTGCCGATAACGTACAACCCACCCAGCTCGCGCACGCCCTGACCCAATTTGATGTCGGTGCCGCGGCCCGCCATGTTGGTGGCGATCGTGACGGCGCCCCGCTGGCCCGCGCGCGAAACGATCTCGGCCTCCTGTTGGTGGTATTTCGCATTGAGCACCGTGTGGATGACGCCCGTGCGTTTTAGCATCCGCGAAAGCACCTCGGAAGAATCGACGCTGACTGTTCCCACCAACACTGGCTGGCCGCGCTTGTTGGCCTGTTCGATTTCCTGAACGACAGCGGCGAATTTGTCGCGCCGCGTTTTGAAAATGGAATCGTTCCGGTCGGCGCGTATGCACGGTTGGTTGGTCGGGATCACCTGCACAGACAAGCGGTAGATGTCGTTGAACTCGGTCGCTTCCGTTTCCGCCGTGCCGGTCATGCCGGCAAGCTTTTCGTACATCCGGAAATAATTCTGGATCGTGATCGTCGCGTAAGTCCGGGTCTCGCGTTCGATGCTGACATTCTCCTTGGCTTCGACCGCCTGGTGCAGGCCATCGGACCAGCGCCGGCCCGGCATGACGCGACCGGTGTTTTCATCGACGATCAGAACCTTCCCGTCCGGCGTGACCACGTATTCGACGTCTCGTTCATAAAGCGAATAGGCGCGGAGCAGTTGGGAGATCGCGTGGATCTCCTCTGAAACAGTAGCGTAGCGTTCCTGGGCGAGCAGCTTCTTTTCTTCCCGCTGTTCGGGCGCGAACGAGGTCTCTTTCTCCAGATCACTGAACTCGGTCGCCAAGTCAGGCAGCACGAAGGCATCCGGATTGTCCGGCCTCAACCGGTTGCGGCCGATTTCCGTCAGATCAGCCTGATGCTGCCGCTCGTCGATTACGTAATAAAGGTCCTCCTTGAGCCGGTAGAGTTCTTCCTTGTTGAGATCTGAATTCAGCTCGGTCTCCGTGCGATCAAGCAGCTTCCGCCACTCGCCATTTTCCATCAGCCGCAGGAGCTGCTTGTTTTTGGGATGGCCCATTTTGACCTGCAGCATCTTGCGCGACGCCAGCATCCGGTCGTCGGCAGAAACATTCGGCTTTTCGAGCAACTCCTTGGCTTCCGTTACGATCTTGTTGCAAAGGCGGGTCTGATCGGAGACGAGGCGGTCGACCGGCGGTTTTAACCGCGTGAACGGTTGTTCGCGCTCAATCGGCGCCGGGCCCGAAATGATTAATGGCGTGCGCGCCTCGTCCACCAGGATGGAATCGATTTCATCGACGATGCAGTACCAATAGTCACGTTGAACCTGATCCTCCTGCCGCGTCGCCATGCCGTTGTCGCGCAGGTAATCGAAGCCGAATTCACTGGCGGTGCCGTACGTGATGTCCCGCCCGTACATTTCGCGGCGAAGGTCGGGCGCCATCTGCTGCTGGATGCAACCGACCGTGACACCAAGAAATGAATACAGCGCCCCCATCCACTCGGAGTCGCGCCGGGCCAGATAATCGTTGACGGTGACCAGTTGGGTATTCCGGCCCGTAAGGGCGTTGAGATAGAGCGGAAGGGTGGAGACGAGGGTCTTGCCTTCGCCCGTGGCCATTTCCGCAATCTTTCCCTCGTGGATCGCCATGCCACCAATGAGCTGCACATCGAAATGCACCATGTCCCAGGTGAGCTCATGCTCGCACACCAGGAATTTGCGGCCCACCAGACGCCGTGCCGCATTCTTTACGGTGGCGAACGCCTCGGGTAAAATCTCCTCCAGCGCCGCGCGCTTGTCGTTGGCCGCCGCAATCCGCGCTCGAAATTCGTCCGTCTTTGCGCGGAGCTGTTCGTCGGTAAGCGATTGATAGCCCTGCTCCAGTTCGTTGATGCGCGCCACGGTGGGACGCGCCTTCTCCAGGAATTTTTTGTAGTGCCGGCCGGAAAAGCGTTTGAGAAGAAACGAAAGCATGAAAGGGCCGAGACCATAGCCCCGGCCGGGGGCTTGGCAAATGAAGAATGGCTCCGTGAGCAGATGCCGCGGCGCCTGATAACCATCAGCCGAGCCCCCTACTGTTGGGGTCCCGCCACCTCACCGACCGGCATGCTCCTGATTCACTCCCCTCCCACAATGCCGTGAGGCCCGCCATGCCCCAATGATCCGAAACGCTGGCCTACCCCCGCCAATCAAATCCGCTCGCGAAAATAAGCTATCGTGCGCTGCAATCCCTCTTCGAGCGGCACCGTTGGCTCCCATTTCAGCACCTGTTTGGCCAGAGTTATATCGGGGCGACGCTGACGAGGATCGTCCGACGGCAAGGGCTTGTGCACGATCTTTGATCTTCCCCCTATAAGTTTAATCGTGAGCTCGGCCAACTGGAGCATGGTGAACTCGCCGGGATTGCCCAGGTTCATCGGGCCCACCGTCTGGGTCTGGGCCATGAACCGGATAAATCCCTCAATGAGGTCGTCCACATAGCAGAATGAACGCGTTTGCGTGCCATCCCCATAGATGGTCAAGTCTTCACCCCGCAGCGCTTGGACAATAAAATTTGAAACTACGCGGCCATCGTTCGGATGCATCCTCGGGCCGTAGGTGTTGAAGATCCGGATGACACGGATATCG
>JBEENF010000030.1:0-16376 GCA_041192325.1 Verrucomicrobiota bacterium | reverse complement strand
AGAGCTGCTCGCAAGCTTCGAGCAGGGCGAGGTGGTTTTTCCGGCCTTCGATGCTGCCGACCGACAAGACGGTGGGGCGCAAAGCCATGGCTGACAGGGGAGAATCCAGCGCTGGCACGTCAATCCCCAGCGAAATCGTGCGAACGGGCGGCGTGGCCTCCAGGTCGAGCCACCGCCAATAATCGAGCAGGGAGTCGCGCGAGTCATCGGAGACCGCCGCGATTCCATCGAACACCAGCAATTCCTGCAGGTAGGTCGGAAACCGCGCGACCGTGCGCGAGGCGCTGAGCTCGGGCAGCTTGAGAGGAATCGCGTCGTGAAACACCGCGATGCGCGGCCCGCCCGCGGCGGCAAAAAGCGCGGGCAGGGCGGCGGCAACCGCGGGCGAAAAAACTTCCGGCACGATCACGCCGACCGCGTTGCCGCGCAGCGCAGAGCCGGGCGTGGCGGGATGGCCGTTCCACCAGCGCTTCACGCGGCCGCGCAGTTTGGCGGTCACCGGCCAGAGGGCGCCGCGTTTCGCGGTCGTCGCCTCCGCGCTCAGATTGTAGCCTTCCCAAGGCTCGAGCTCCCGCCAGGCGCCGAGATAAGAATCATGCGTGATGCTGACCGCATTGCCGCCCAGCGCGGCCCGCAGCGAACGCGTGACGCGTTGAATGCCCGTGCGCGCGCGGGTGTGACTGGTGTGCGAGAGATCGAGATAAACGGGTGCGGACATCGTGGGCGTCACAGTTGTGGCATCACGGCTCGCGGGTCATAAAGCGCAAAGCGGCGAGGGAGGGTCACGGCGGGGCAGTGCCGTCGATCTGCCACAGGCCGGCGTTGGCGATGGTGGCCACGCGCGTCCATTTCCCCGGGCAACGTCGACGCGCGTCGGTTTCCTCCGACTCAAAGACCACGGCGCAGATGGGACGGCCGGCGTGTTGCGCGAGCGCGGCATAACGGGCGAAACCCGGGGCCTCGATTTGATCCCACCGCAGCAGGAGAAGATCGGTGTAATAATAAAGCGCGCCGCTGAAGGCGTGGGCCAACACCACGGCATTGGGCGGCAGTTTTTCCCGGGCGAGGCGAGCGCCGTCGGCGTAAGTCCGCTCGTAGCCCTTCATGAGCAGGACGGATAGGCGCGGGGTCCAGTACCAGGAACTCGCGAGCGCCCAGCATCCGATGGTGAGGGCCGCCGCCGCGCGAAATCGGCGGAGCGTCGGCCCGGTGAACCTGCGCCCGATCGCTTCCACCCCCAGCAGAGCAGCGATGATCAACAGCGGAACCCCGGGCAGAATAAACCGCAGGCACCACCAAACTTCGTGAGATACCTCGTAGAAGGCGTACAGGCCGGTGATCAGACCGAAGCCGAGTAGGAGAGCGGTGAGAGGCCGACTGCGGGTCGCGGGCTGGATGAGCGCAGCGAGCGGCAGCAGCAGCAGCACCGCAGGCAACAACAACGCCAGCCATTTCCCGAAATGCAGCAGGGTGGGCGCGCCATACGAAAGCGCGAAGGAGTCGTGGATGTTGCCATACCCCGATCGAAAGGGGCTGCCGTAAAGCGTGTGATTGTAAAACGCGAGCCAGACGGCCCCGGGGATTCCGCCGGCGCAAAAGAGCGCGAGGCGTTTCCCATTCGCTCCCAGGAAAAGCGCCAGCGTGGGAGCAAACACCAGATTGGTGGGGCGGATGAGGACGGCCACCGCGAACGCCGCTCCGGCGGCCACGGCCCACCCCGAATTTGCCTTCGCGCGAAGGGCGGTCCAGCACGCGGCCAGCGTCCAAGTGGTGGCCAGAGTATCGCTCAATGGTTGAAGGGAGGTGAAGATGAAGACCGGGAAAGCCGCGAGGCACCCGGCGCCCGCCAACGCGAGCGGCGCCCCGAGCCCCAATTCCCTCGCGACGGCGTAGCACAGCCCCACGGCTGCGGCGGCCGAGAACAGGAGGAGCGCCACCGCCCCAGTGTGCCAGCCGAGTAATTTTGCCGCCAGCGCCAGGTGCAACGGCAGTCCCGTTGAGTAGGTCGGAACCAGCAAACCACCCGTTGTCGACGCTGCAAAACCGAGGGGCTGAAAGTGCAGCGGGTTCAGGGTGGCCATGTCGCCAAATTCCGCTGGCGCTCTCGGCGTCTCTTGGAATCGGCCGGTGGCAAACAGGCGTGCGCTGTTGAAATACCCCGAGGAATCCGACCCGCCCGCGACGACCGTGAGATAGCTGGCGATAAAACCCAGATATCCCGCCAAGGCGATCCCGCCCAGCCAGGGCAGCCAACCTGGCCGGGGTGCTGTCTCCCGCGCCCTCATTCCTTCTCGTGACAGCGGTCGACCTTGGCCTCATCGGCGCGCAGCGTCATCGTCCGCGCGTTGAATCGCTCACGGCGGAGGAGCGAACGACAACCGGGGGGATTCGGATTTGACATGGTACGCGCGGGTTCTGTGATGCGGCAAACTGCCTGTGAGATTTTTGGAAGACAAGCGCCCGTGTCGCCGCCACCCGCCCAGCTTCGCGCAAGGAGTGCGACGGGGCGAATGAGCGCGCCCGTCACGCCAGCGGCGGTGAAAGGCATTTTCCGCGGACCGGGTGCCAGGGTTCGCGGCGCATTCCTAGTGTGCGCGGTGGTTTTTGCGTGGGCCGTCACGCAGTTCCATGATCCCCGGACAGGGTTCACCAGTTTGCTGATGATCGGCGATGCCATCGACGCGCGCACGGTGACGCGGCTGCGCGAGGCGCCGCATTATGTGTATGAGGATTCAGCGGGGTATGACGGCGCTTATTATGTGCAGCTCGCGCTTTATCCGACGCTAAACAATCCCGAGCTGAAGGACTCGATCGACAATCTGCCCTACCGCGCGCGGCGGGCGCTTTTCGGCTGGATCTCGTGGGGGCTGGGACTGGGGCAACCGTCGCTCGTCGTGCAGGCGCAGTCCTTGCTCAATGTGTTTTGCTGGTTCGCGCTCGGCTGGGTCTTGATGCGTTGGTTTCCGCCCAACAGTTGGGAGAATTTTATGCGCTGGTTCGGCCTCATGTTTTCCCATGGCGTATGCATGAGCGTTCGAGACTCGCTGGTGGACGGACCTGCGCTGCTGCTCGTGGCGCTTGCGATGCGATGGGCAGAGGAAGGCCGGCGCGGCCCCGCGATCGGGATGCTGGCCTTGGGTGGGTTGGGCAAGGAAACCAGCCTGCTCGCCGTGATGGGTTTGGCCCAAGGCGTGGCAGACGGGGATCGACGCTCCCTGCGGCGCTTCGTTGCCGCGGGGGCGATCGTGGCCGCACCGTTGCTGCTTTGGATGGCCTATGTGCGGTGGAAGTTCGGCCCCGTGGAGGATCCTGGATTGGGCAACTTCACGTGGCCGCTCCGGGGACTGGCGGAAAAATGGGGGGCGGTGATTCACGACCTGGTTGCCGATCCGTCTTCGCGGTTATTGCGGGCCACGGCCGCGGCGGTGGTGGGGGTGACGGTACAGTTGATATTTTTCCTGACGCGCTGGCAGCCCCGCGAAGCGTGGTGGCGGATCGGCGCCACGTTCGCCGTGATGACGGTCGTACTCTCAACGCCGGTCTGGGAAGGATACCCCGGCGCGTTTACCCGGGTGGTGCTGCCGATGTTGCTCGCATTCAACATCGTGATACCGCGCGGTCGCCGGTGGCTCCCGGTTCTGCTGGCGGGCAACCTGAGCGTGTTCGCCGGATTCAGCGAATTTTCGCCCCCGCCGCGTGAATTTGTGCAGCTCGAAGGCGGGCCTGCGCTGGTGGCGAAGGTGCAGATCAAACCGGTGGGTTGGTACGGCCGGGAAGCCGACCATGGCCGGCGGTGGCGGTGGAGCGCCGGTTCCTCCTCGCTGCTCGTGCGCAACAGCGGGTCCCACCCGGTGGTCTTGAAGGGGCGTGGCCAGGCGCGGGCGGCCAGTGAGGCGCGCACGCTGCTGATTCGCGGCGGTGCTGGGACCCTCTGGTCGGGCCAGCTCGGCGAAAGTCGCGTCGCGGTGGAATTCGAATGGACCGCGGAGCCGGGCGAGACGACCCTCTCGTTCGAGACGGACCGGCCGCCGAATCTTGTGGGGGCCGATCCGCGCCTGCTCGCGTTTAGTGTATCCGATTTGGAAATCGTCGTGCAGCCCGCTTCGGGCCATCCGTAGCGGCATGGGCTTTGGCATTAAAGATTTTCTGCGCTGGTTTCCGGATTTTCGCCGGCTGGAGAAGCGCAACGCCCGCCTGCTGGCGCAGATCGCGGAAGTGGAAAGCGAGCGCGAGAAGGAACGTGTCCGGCACACCGAGTGGGCGCGGTTCTTTCCGCCGGGGCATTTCTACTCGCCGCTGCCTTCCGCGGAGGAAATCGCCGAGGCGCATGCGCGCGGCGGCTTCGGTCCGCCGTTTCCCGCGATCGATCTCAACGCAGCGGGGCAGTTCGCGCGCTTGGAGAAATTCGCCACGTACTATGCCGAACAACCGTTTCCCGAGCAGCCGACCGCGGGTCGGCGCTTCCACTTAAATAATCCGTCGTACGGCCACTACGATGCGATCATGCTCTACGGCATGCTGCGCGAAGCGCGGCCGCAGCGGATCATCGAAGTCGGCTCCGGCTTCAGTTCGGCGGCGATGCTGGATTTGAATGAGACCGTGCTCGGTGGATCGGCGCATTTCACCTTCATCGATCCCGATATGACCCGCCTGCGCCCACTGCTGCGCGTGGAGGATCACACGCGGTGCGCGTTGATTGAACAACGCGTGCAGGATGTGCCGCTGGAGACGTTCATGGCACTGCGGGAAAACGACGTGCTGTTCATCGATTCGTCGCACGTGAGCAAGATTGGCAGCGATGTGAACCGGCTGTTTTTTCAAGTGTTGCCGGCGCTCGCGCCCGGGGTGCTCATCCACATTCACGACGTGTCCGGCAATCTGGAATATCCGCGGGAGTGGCTCGATGCGGGCCGCGCCTGGAATGAACAGTATTTGCTGCGAGCGTTCCTCATGAACAATTCCGCCTATCGCATCGAGCTGTTCACGGGCTGGCTATTTAACCTGCGCCACGCGTGGTTGAGCCAGCACATGCCACTTGGCGCGCGCGGCGGCGGTGGACAAATCTGGCTCCGGAAACTGACGGCGTAGACGTTCGACGGGGCCGCCGCGTTAGAACGCAGCGATGCACTCAAGGCGGCGGCGGTAGCGCGCTCCGATGACGGCGGGCGCGAAGCGAGACTCGATCGTGGCGCGCGCGGCGGCCCCCAGGCGCGAAGCCAGCGCGCGATCCGCGAACAGGCGGCGCATCTGTTCCGCGGCGTGAGCCGCGTCAGGTTCGGCCCAGGTGGAGCCCTTTGCATAAGGGCCGTGATTCTGTTCGAGGGTGACCAGCGTCGCGCGAACGGGGCAGCCGTTTGCGGGGGTCACAAACTCCGCCGTGGCCGACCAGTCCGTGGAAATCACCGGCTTCCCCAGAAACATGCTCTCGGCGAGCGCCAGCCCGAACCCCTCCGAGCGATGCAGCGAAACGAAGCAATCGCAGGCGGCCTCCAACGCGTAAATCTCCGCGCGAGACAGCGTTTCCGTCAGCAGGATCGTTCCCGGGAGGTCACGCACACTTTGCTGCAAGGCGGCAAAGTCGGCCTCGTTGCCGGCGACGTTCTGCACTTTCACCACCAGCGCGGCCTTGGGCGCGGCCAGGCCCGACTGGCGGAACGCTTCGATTACGGCCCGGGGGTTTTTTCGCGCCGAATAGGAATTCAGGTCGAACAGCGTTAGAAAAAGAAAGGCGTCCACCGGCAGTGCAAACCGCGCCCGCAGCACAGCAAGGGATTCGACCGGGCGGGCGAAGGAAATCGCATGGGGCATCGTCAGGACGGGGATCGGCGACTTCAGCGTCAGCGCGGCGCTGGCAAACGCGCTGGGGCACCATATTTCATCGTAGTAATCGAAACTCGGCAGCCACGCGTCCGGAAACTCCGGCAACTCCCACGCGAAGTAAGCGATGTTGTATTTCCCCGCGCGAAACCCTGCGCCATGGTGGTGATCAAGATCGCGCGACGCCGGCGGATCGATATGGATGACATTTACGTCGTGAGGGTTTTCCGCCTGCAGACGGTCGGCGTACGTCTGGTCCCCGAGCCGGTTCTTGCATGCGAGTTTGAGTGGCACCAGCGCCGTCGGGATACCCGCCGCATCCGCGGCGCGAACCATGCACCGCGCCGACTCGCCGACTCCCAAATCCGCCGTCAGGAATCCGGCGATATTCAGTCCCAGGCGGGCGTGGCGGCGGACATAGCTCGAGGATAGAGGCGCATCGCGCTGCGAAAAATCAAAGATGATTTCGCCCGCGGCGGTCCCGAGCGTGAGCAGGCGCAACTGGCGGTTCTTGTTCTGCGCGCGGAACCGTTGCCAAAAGCCGAAGCCGGTGACGCGACCGAGCCACGCGAGCAAGTTGGTGAACATGACGCCTTGCAGGCGGAGGGTGAGGACGATGCGTTCGGCCGGGGGCAGGGGAATTTCGATCTGCCAGGCGCCGGGCTGGGACGCGATTTTGCCGGCCTCCCGGCCGTTGACCAGGATACTCAGCGATGGGGCCGCCGCTTCGAGTCCGCGCGCGGCGGGATGGACGCGGGTCTCGCCGCGGAAAATAAGCGTGCGCTCGTTCGTGAGCGGAGGCAGCTGCAGCGCGGCCGTTTCGCGAATCCACGCGGAATCCGGCGCGAATTCGTCAAAGTAGACGCCGCTATGGGCGGTGAAGCGCCGCGACTGGCCGCCGCCGACTGGCTGGAAAACGGAACGCATGCTTTGGTCGCCCAGCGAAGGGTCGCGCCCCACCATTGGCAAAACATTCCGCGCCCAAGACTGGGCCCCGTCTTTTTTAAGGGCTGCAAAAATGCGGCTTGCCGGCGGCCCGGGTAAGGCGGTTGAAACTCGCTGCTCAATCAGCGTCACGGAGTCCAGCTCTCGTGAAAATCCCCACCCTGCGTCCTTCAATACCGGTGATCGTCGCGCCTTGGCGCGCGGTGTTGCTTGTGCTGGTCACGACGCTCGTCTGGGTTGGGCACTACGACCGGTGGACGCTCGCCAGTTGGTCGTTGCCCACGGAGTATGTCGGCGACGCGCCGGAAATTCTGGCGCAAATGCGCGCTGCTGCGGATGGCGACATGTGGCCGCTGCGGCCCAAGATCATCCACCGACTGGGTGCGCCCTTCGGCGCGAATTGGAATGCCTTTCCGACGCCCGACAAGCCGGTGCTGCTGATGGTGGGGGCGTTGACCCATTTGATCGGATTGATGGCGGCGGCCAACCTCGGCCTGCTGCTGGCCTCGGTCACGGCGGCGCTTTCGTTTTACTTTGTTGCGCGCTGGCTGCGCTGTCGCGGGGAATGGGCTTGGGCGGGCTCGCTGCTTTTTGCGTTCACCTATCATACCTTTCACCGCGGCCTGGGGCATTTTTCCCTCACGTTTTCGTGGACCGTTCCCGTGGGATTGCTCGCCGTCTGGCTGGTGGCGAAAAGCCGGCGATTGGAGTGGCGCAGCGGCGGCGCCGTGGTGTGCCTGGGTTCCGCGCTGGCTTTGGGGGTGAGTAATCCCTACAATCTTCTTTTTTGGCTGCAGCTCATGGGGTGGGCCTTGATCGCGCAATGGCTTAACCGCCGGCGTCGGGTCAATCTCGCGATTGGGCTCGCAGCCATCGGCGTGGCGGGCGTGACGTTTATCGCGAGCAACATTGAAGTCTGGCTTTTCGTGCACGAGCCCTGGGGAGCCCCGCTGATCGCACGCAACTATGCCGGGACGGAAATGTACGCCTTGAAGCCGATGGAGATGTTTTTGCCGCCGATGGCTCATCGTTGGGAAATGGCGGCTCATTTCGCCCACCGTTACGTGCGCTGGTCCGAGTGGCGCGGCGAGGCGATTCTGCCCTACCTCGGAGTGGTCGGGATTGCGGCAATGCTTTGGCTGCTCAGCGCAACGCTGAGGCGGGTGATTCAAGGCCGTCCGCTGCCGGGACAGGCGGTGGCGATCACCTGGCTGATTTCCTACGCCACAGTGGGCGGGCTCACGAATTTGGCGGCGCTGGTCGCGGGCTTCCAAATTTTCCGCGCTACCAACCGGGTGGCGATCTTCATCTCGGCAATCGCCCTCATTTTCCTCATGATCCGCCTCACCCGACTGACCGCGCGCTGGCCGGCTTGGATCAGCGTTTCCCTCGCGCTCGGCGTGGCGGCAGTTGGCGTGCTCGACCAAGTTCCCAAAGCAGCGACGCCCGCCCAGCGGACCGAGATTGCGGAGGCGGTGGCCTCCGATCGCAAACTGGCGCGTGACATGGAGGCGGTGCTGCCGCCGGGGAGCATGGTGTTTCAACTTCCGGTGTTGGGCTTTCCCGAAGTGACGCCACCGCACCGGCTCGCCACCTACGACCTGTTTCGACCGTTTCTCCTGACGGAAACGTTGCGATTTAGCTATGGGGCGGCGAAGCACCGCGCCCGGAGCCGATGGCAGCAGGACGTGGCAAATTTACCCGCGAAAGCCTTGTTGAGCCGCCTCGAATCCTACGGCTTTGCCGCACTCCATATCAGCCGAAAGGGATTTGAAGACAGAGCGGATCGGCTGCTGAAAGAATTGGAGGACCTGGGATGCCACCGGCGCATCGAAGGTTCCCGCGGCAACAAAGTGGTCGTGCTGCTGCGACCCTCGCCAAATCCATCCCTGCCTTTGGGCCGCACCCTCACGTTCGGTCGGGGATGGCATACCCGTCTTGCTGAGGGAGTGCGCTGGGCCCATGGCGATGCGGTCCTTTCCTACCTTAACCCGTATGCCCATCCGATCACGGCCAATCTTCGCCTGTCGCTGGTGGCGGTCACGCCCCGTGAAGTGACTTTGGAACATCTCGGGCGGCCGCTCCTCTCGCGGTCCGTGGGAGAGCAACCGGAGAGCTTCGTCTTTCCGGGCTTGGTACTTTCGCCTGGCGTCAATGTTTTCGTGGTGCGCTCAAACGGGCCCGCGGTGCGGCTGGGGGCTGAGCGCTACCAACTGCGCAGCGTCGGACTGGAAGGTTCATCGATCAAAGTGACTTCTGGCGAGGCGCCGGCGGTATGGTGACGGGCGACGGATCGTGCCTGCCGGTTTACTCAGGCTGGCGGGCGGTCACGGCGCCGCTAGCGGGTTGGGCCCATAGGCCCGGACGGGCAGCAACGTTTGTGACCACGGACGCGTGTCCGCGCGGAAGAGGGGAAAGGCCGGCCGATCAGGATCGGCCTCCTCCGTGGGGGCGGCCGGCGTGGCGCCGCGCACGTAGATGCCGATGGAAGCCTCTTTCGCCGGCGCCTCCACGTAGACCCGGTATTCGTGAGGGGTATTTGGCGGCACGGGCGTGGTAAACCACGTCCAATTGTCAGGCGACGGTTCGATCGCTGCGCCGAATTGGCCGGCACTTCCGCTCCGCGCCACTTTCACCGCCACGCCCGATTGAAAGATGGTGCATTTGGCGGCGTTCACTTCCGTGCCGCCCTCCACGACGACGCACAGTTCGGCGGTCGTGAGATTACCCGGCGTGGTCATGACGCCCTTCCAGAAGAACGTCAGTTCACTATCCTTCTCCGGCGCCAGAGGATCGGCCGCTTGGGCGGCATAATCCGGCTGTTGCACCTCCACGACGGGCAGCGAACTTTCCAATCTGGCCCGCTGGAGGCGCACCACTAATGGATCGGGCTCCGCACCGGCGGGAACGGTTTCAAGCATCACGGTTTCATAGGGGCCGAGCCGGATGACCGGGGCTTCCTGGCCGGGTTCAAGCCGTGCGATCGTTTCCCGCCGCGGATAAATCATGCGGAGCTCGCGGGTTTCGGTGATGCGGTCGCAGACGGGCAGTTGCAGGAGGCGCGGGCCCATCCACGGATTACGCCCACAATAAATATCTTTGTCCGCGTTGTGAAAGAGATAGCCGTAGGCTTCCCGTTTCTGCGGGTTGCCGCCGATCGAGATGGCGTTGACGAGGTAATCGCGATTGGCGCGCGCCCATCGAACCAGCGCGGCGAGAAAGTCCCAGTTTTTCGCCGGCATCAGTTCTGGTTTGAGATACGTCGACAGGAACCAGCGCCCGCGACCGATCGCCATCACCGCAAGGTTTTCGAAGTTCCCCGGACTCTGTACGACGATATCGATCGTCTCCATCGCCTGGGTCGGCATCAGCCATTTCTCCTGGTCCATGCGGTACGCGATGTCGCGCGCGGTGATCAAGGATTCCATCCATTCCGGACTGGGAACCCGACCGTAAGGCACATCGTCGCCGTAAGGACCCAGCACGTACGGCGTCTTCATGGTCCACCAAGGGCTCGGCGGATACCCGCAACACAGGGGCTCCAACACCATTTTGGGATTTATGGCGCGCAGGCTGTCGAGTACGTCCGCGAGCCCCGCCGCGATGGCATGAGCCGAATCGGCGCCGGGCGGGTGGCCGTGCCCCGGCACATCACAGCGGTGGACCAGGAAATCGAGTTTCACGTGCCGGAGGTCGTAGTCTCGCGCCAGCTTGACGAGGTTGTCCTTGAATTCGCGCTGGTATTTACCGCCCAGCGCGAAGCACGCCACGGTGGAAGAGGCGCCTTTTCTCCCCTCAAAAGGCGTGACTTCGTACCCGGCGGAAGCCAGCCAGCGATTGTCCAAGCCTTCCGGGTACGCGCTGCCGGGTGAGACCCAGATTCCGAGTTTTGATCCAAATGCCGCGAGCCGGTCCTTGATCACGCGAAACTCATTCGGAAACCGCTTCTGGTCCACCTGCCAGATGCTGCGGTTGTTGGACCAACCCAGATCGAGAGCGAACGAATCGAAAAACATGCCGGTGCGCGCCGCGAAGCCCGCGTGGAGCGCGTCGATGTCTTTTAAGACGTCCTGTTCCGAAAAGGGCAGGGGCAGCGTCCACCAGGTATTGGTGTGCAGTTCGAAGTCGTCGGGCTTCACGCGCACGGTTTCGAGATAACGAAGGAAGGCGGCCCGCATGACAGCGCGACCCGTGATCAGGTTGCAGTCGCTGGGGCCGGCCCAGCCGACAATGCCGGCGGCCACGAATTGCCAGTCGCTGCCGACCATGACGTGGGGGGTTTGATTGAGTTCGCCGCGGTCGGCCTCGGCGCGCGCAAGGCCCGAGACATGTTCAATTCCCATGAAAAACGACTGGCCAAAGAGCGGAAAGGATGCCGGAGCCGCGCCTGTTTCCTGAAAGAATTCCCCTGCAATGCGAAGATCAAGCAGACGCAGGCGGGCCAACTTCCGGGCGGCGCCGAGGCTTTGCGCCCAGGTTTCCACGCGCACGATATTCTCGGCCGGCCCAAACGAAAACACCCGTCCAATAGTCAGACCCGCCGCACCCGCGGTCTGCGTGAACACCAAATGGTCGGCAGAACTCTCCACGAGTTCCCAGCCGTCGGAGAGCGCTTGCTCGCCCAAGTCGGTTTCAACGGAAGCGTCACCGTCCGTCAGCTTTACCCCCGCGGCAGCTCCCGGAACGAGTAATCCGCTCCAGTGCCAGCGCCCGTCAATCCCGGTGAAAGAAAGCGTGGCGCCCTGCGGGCTGCTGAACGAGAGGCGGGAAGTGTCCGCGCAGGTATCCCGGGCTGTGAGCAGGCCCAACAGGACAATTGCAACCCAGGTGAAACGCGCGGGCATGAGTGCTAGTTGTGACGCAAACCAGCGCGGTTGGTTGCTTGGAAAAGACGAGGTTGCCGCACAGGATCCGGAGATCGACGTACCGCAGCATGGTGCTGATCCCGAAGCTTTAAGCAGGAGTGGCCACCTCGGATCCGCGCGGCGGCCGGAAAATTATCTGAGAATTTGGGTGTGCGCCGTCACCCCTGACAACGCGCTTTACGCCAGACCGCCGCCCGGCGCGGAAGTGAACCGGGCTTGCGCGGCTCTCTGCAGTGTGCGACGCCTTCGGCCAAGCCACTGATGCAAACCGACGAATATGTGAAGCTGGCCCGAGTAGAGGACCACATGTGGTATTTCCGGTCGCTGCATTCTCACTTCCGGCGCGAATTGCAGCGGGCTAAGTTGCCGGCCGCCGCGGCTGTTCTGGATGCGGGATGCGGCACGGGAGGGCTAATTTCACGGCTGCGTGCGGCCGAGCCGGACTGGCGCTTTACGGGGGTCGACTTCATGCCGCTCGCTTGCGATCTCGCGCGAACCCGTTGCGGGCCGGACGTCCCGATTCTTCAGGGGAGCATCGAAGCGCTGCCTTTTGCCGATCAAAGTTTTGAGGCGGTCGTGTCTGGCGATGTTCTGTGCCAAATCGATCACGGGGAAACGGCACTGGCGGAGTTCCGGCGCGTGCTGCGGCCGGGCGGAATCGCGGTGATCAACGTGCCGGCCTACCCGTGGTTGTGGTCGTATCACGATGAGTCCGTGGGCACGAAACATCGTTTTACCCGTCCGGAAATGGCGCGTCTGCTCACGGCTGCCGGATTTCGCGTGGTAACACTGACGCACTGGAATGCGCTGCCGTTTCCCTTGGTGTGGGCGAAACGCAAGCTCGTCGGATCCAACCATACGAGTGATGTGAAGCTCTATCCCGCGCCGGTGGAGTGGGCGTTGAATCGCATCATGTCGCTGGAACACGCCTGGCTGCGCTGGGGAGGCCGGTGGGCGTGGGGCAGCTCAGTTTTTGCGGTGGCCTACAAACCTTAACGACTCAGACGCCGGCGGTAGGCTCCGCCGGCGTTGCCGCCAGGCGCGAAGGAGGCAGCAGGCGTTCTGCGGCCAGGAGCACCATTCCGCCCCCCAGACTCCAGAGCATCGTGTTGGCCCAGACGAGCGCGCCGGTGAGCAACGCGCGTTCGCGCGCGATCTCGTCCGGGAGCAAACCGAGCAGGCCGAGCGTAAAGATGAGGGCGCCCTCGCGCACCCCGTGTCCACCCACGCTGATAGGAAGGGCCATCGCCGTGTAGGCGACGGTCACGGCCAGGCAGGTCTCGAGAAAGGGCAACGGCAGTCCGACGGAGCGCGCCAACAACCACACCGCGGCCATGTCGATCAGCCAGATCGGCGCGGTAATTCCCAGCGCGGTGAGATGTGGACGCGGCGCCTGACGGGTGCGCGCGAACAGATCCTGGAGCACGTCCAGCCGTTTCACGCCCAGACGGGCGCGCAGGAATCCGGGCCAGCGTTCCGGACCAAATCGCCAGAGCAAACCGAGCCCCGTGACGGCTGACGCGAGGATCCCCGTAGCCGTGATCCAAACCCACCGCAGTTCTGCTGACGCGCCGAGAATCGGGGCCTGGGCGAGGAACGCCACCAAGGCGAAGACCAGCAGCATCAGCAGTCCCATGATTCGGTCGATCGCCACCGACGCGAGTCCGCCGGATTTCTGCGCGGGCGCATCGCGGCAAAGATAAAATATCCTGGCGGCGTCCCCGCCCAATCCGCCGAGCAGGAAAGAATTGTAGAATTGCGCGATCCAAGTCACGCCGTGAGCCCACCGCCAGGGGAGGGCCAGGCCTTGGGCGCGCAGCAAGAGCAGCCAGCGCAGCGCGTGCAGCGGATAAATCAAGCCGGCGAGAGCGACGCCCCCGACCGCGAGGCTCCAGGAAAACTGACCGCGCAGCCGCCACAGCTGTGGCCAATCCACGCTCTCGATAATCAAGAGCACAAGCCCCACGGAGACGCCGTAGCGCAGAATCCGACCGGCGCGAGTCTCGAGAAAAGCAAAAAGCGAAATCATAAGCGCATGCGTGCGGCCCAGCTTGCATGCGGCGCAAGGCGTCGCAGACTCGGCGATTCCCTGCAAGCAGGCTGACGTGGAACGCGACCGGCGTTCAGGCGGGTGGCGAGTCTGCGTCCTGAATTTTGCCGGGAGTTTTTCCCATGCAATCCGAAGAATACCTGAAGCTCGTCGAAGTGGAGGACCACATGTGGTACTTCCGCTCCTTGCATGGGCACGTCCAGCGGGAATTATCGCGTGCGGGCTTACCCCCCGGCGCGCGGGTGCTTGACGCCGGCTGCGGCACGGGCGGCTTGTTGCTGCGCCTGCGGCAGGCGCGGCCTGACCTGCACTATTCGGGTTTCGATTTTTCCCCCCTGGCCTGCGCGCTGGCACGCAAACGCTGCGGGCCGGAATTGGAGGTGCGGGAAGCCTCCATTACGGCCCTGCCGTATCCGGATGGGAGTTTCGATGCGGTATTGCCTGTCGATGTCCTTTCGCAGGTGGATAACCCGGGCCTGGCCCTGGCGGAGTGCCACCGCGTATTGAAACCCGGCGGCGTCCTGATTCTGAATACGCCCGCCTACATGTGGTTGTGGTCTTACCACGATGTCGCGTGTGAGACAAAGCGCCGGTACGGACGCGAGGAGATCAGGCAACTCCTCGCGGAAGCCGGCTTTCGGCCGGAGCTGCTGACGCACTGGAACGCGTTGCCGTTTCCGGCGCTGGTGTTGAAGCGGAAGGTGTTTCCTTCGGCCCAAGACGGGAGTAATGTCACGCGTTTCCCCGCGCCGCTGGAGAGGGCGCTGAATGCGCTGATGAGCGTCGAGCATGGCTGGATACAGATCGGTGGCCGGTGGCCTTGGGGTAGCTCGATTTTCGGCGTGGCGCGCAAGACTTAAGCTTTGGGGAAGCGGCGGGGCGGGATCATCCTCGCTGCAAAATGAACCTTTAAGTCCTTCGCGTGCTCCGGCAGACATCCACGACCGATCGTGGCTCATCTGCTCCATTTCGTCGTGGGATTCGCCTTGTTGCTGCACGTGCTTTTCTGGGGCGTGGGAGCGGCGATGTTGACCATGCCCCGGCCGTGGCGCCGGTTCTGGCCGGTGGTCGTTGCGCCGCTGGGGTTCGCGCTGCAGTCCGCCGTGGTCTGGGCCGGCGCCCACTTCGAACTCCCGGGCACGAACAGCTACGCGGGTGTCAGTGAAATTCTGCCGCTCGCCTTGCTGGGCTTTGGGCTGAGGCGTTTCCGGCTGCGCGCCGCGTGCACCGATTTCGCCCGGTTTGGCCTCGTGTGGCTGGCGGTCGCCGGCAGCCTTGCTGCGTTAATTTTGCCCCTGGCTTTCGCCTCGAAAGGGCTGACCAGCGTGTCGCTGGGCAGCTGCGATGTCGCGGATTACGCGGGGGGCGCCCGGGTGTTGATGGAATTTGCCCGGGGCAGCCGGGAAGGATTCATCGGCTTGACGGAAGTCGTTCGCGTGCTGTCCGCCGACAATTATTTCGAGTACTGGCTGCGGCTTAATCATTTCACGCCCGCAGCCTTGATTGCGCTGAATGGCTCCGTGCTCGATTGCGCGCCCTACGAGCTGGCGAGTCTGACGGGGATGGTTCTGCTCGCCGGATCGCTGCCGCTGGTTTTTTGGATGGCGCGCGCGGTGGTGGGCTACAGTGGAGGCGTCAGTTTGATTATCGCGCTCTTGTACGGTTGCAGCCCCATCACCTGGTATGCCGTGGCGCACGTGGCCCTCGGACAATTGCTCGCGGCCCAGGCGATCGCGCTCCTCACGTGGGCGGGCATCGCGTTGTGGCGCGGGCGGCTTTCGTGGCGCCGCGGCGCGCAGTTTGCAGGGGTGCTGCTGGCCGGCTACTGGCTGGTGTTGGGCAGCTATAATTTCATCCTCGTCCTCTGCCTGGTTCCGGCGGTGGCGTTCGCCGGCGGACTGACACTCTGGCACGGCGATTGGAGCCGATTTTGCCGTTGGGGCGTGGTCCTGCTGGCGCCCCTGACCGCCTGCGCGGGATTGTTCTTCGGCCGGGTTTCCGGGCTGGTCGAGCGTTTCACGTTATTGCGGGCTTACGATTTCGGCTGGCCCGTGCCGATCCTGTCGCCGGAAGGCTGGCTGGGCCTGGTGAGCGGACCGTCGCTGGAAGCATGGCCGTTCGGGCTGCGCTGGCTGCTGACGGCACTGGTGGGCGGGTTGTTCGTCTGGGCACTGGCGCGAGCGACGCGATTGAGGCGCCCGGGCGCGTGGACGGTTGTGGCCATTACCGCTCCCGTGATGGCGGGGTATGCTTATCTTGAGCTGCGTGGAATTAGTCTCGGCACCAATGCCAGCTACGACGCGTACAAATTGCTCGCGGTTTTTTATCCGCTGCTGCTGCCCGCTTTTTGCTGGTGGGTGACGCTGCGGCGCAGCCGGCGGCTGGTGGAGTGGTTGGGAGTGGTCGGCGTACTCGGCGTGGTGGTCTTCCTGAATGTGGTGGCGGTCGGCGTGTTTGTCTGGCGAATGGCCTCGCCACCCCTGCGGGTCGACCGGGAACTGCGGCAGGTGGCCAAAATCGAAGACATGGCTGACGTGAAATCGATTAACCTGCTGTTGCCGGACATGTGGTCGCGGCTGTGGGCGAATTCGTTTCTGCTCCGCAAGCCGCATTATTTTCCCACGCACACTTACGAAGCGCGCCGCAACACGCCACTGCGGGGCGAATGGAATCTGGAAAGCGGCCTGATCGCGTGGGAA
>JBEENF010000029.1:0-16887 GCA_041192325.1 Verrucomicrobiota bacterium | reverse complement strand
CGCTGAAATCGAAACGCAACGCATAGTTGCCCACGCGTTCCCAGCCGGTGACCTGCACGCCGGGAAATTTCTTTGGGCCGTCGCCGCCGTACACCGTGCCAAAGATATCCTGCTCGCCGCGATTCGACGCGCTCGGCGAGGCCGCCCGCAGGCGCTCGAAATCAACATAGGATTCCGTGCCGTCCTCCCAAGCGATGGCGACTTCATGGCCGACGACCTGAACATTGACCGGCGTGTGCATGGATTCGAAACGGTCGAGCTAGGATCCATCCCGCGCACTTGAACAGCAAATTTGTGGGGCGCGTTGCGGAAGCCTGCAAAGCGGGACATTGTTGCGTCCGATGAACCGCGCCCCGCCGCTCACGTTGCCGCATATCGTGGTCGTTGGCGCGGGTTTTGGCGGACTGGCTTTCGCGCGGGCGTTTCCCGAGAAGCTGGCGCGCATCACGCTCATCGACCGGCAGAATCACCATCTCTTCCAGCCGTTGCTTTATCAGGTGGCGACTGCGGGACTTTCCGCGGTGGACATCGCGCAGCCAGTGCGCGCGATCTTTGGCGACCGGCCCAATCTCAGCGTGATCATGGCGGAAGTCACCGCGATCGATGTGCCGGCGAAACGCCTGACCCATGCCCGCGGAGAGTTGGTTTACGATTACCTGGTGCTGGCTCCGGGCGGCGTCACCAGTTACTTCGGCCATCCCGAGTGGGAGCAATTTGCGCCGGGTCTGAAGACGCTGGATGACGCCTTGCAGATACGGCGACTCATTCTGTGTTCGCTGGAGCGCGCGGAAACCGAGCCCGATCTGGCGCGGCGCGAGGCCGCGATGACGATCGTCGTGGTTGGGGGCGGGCCGACCGGAGTGGAACTGGCGGGCGCCTTCGCGGAGCTCACGCGCACCGTGCTCAACAAGGATTTCGACCACATTGATCCGACGAAGGCGAAGGTGATGCTCATTGAAGGCAGTCCGCGTTTGCTGGCCGCTTTTCCGCCGGAGCTTTCCGCCAGCGCTCAGCGGCAACTCGAAGCGCTCGGGGTCGAGGTGCACACGAATCTTCGCGTCGAGGCGGTGCGCGAGGGCGAACTCGTGGTGGCGGGGCAAACCATCCGCGCCGACAATATTATTTGGGGCGCCGGAGTCGGAGCGGCGCCCCTCACGAAGTTGTTGGGCGTCGAGCTGGACCGGGCCGGGCGCATCAAGGTGCTGCCGGATTGCAGTGTACCGGGGCATCCGGAAGTTTTCGCGCTGGGCGACGCGGCCACCCTCATCGATGCCAAAGGCGTGACGGTCCCCGGCGTGGCGCAGGGCGCCATGCAGATGGGCCGGCATGTCGCTGCGCTGATTGAAACCGAGCTGCGCAAGGAGAAGTTTGCGCCCGTGGGGAGAAAGCCCTTCGCGTACGTGGACAAGGGCTCGATGGCGACCATCGGCCGTTCCGCCGCGGTGGCTGAGATCAGGCGCCTGAAATTGACCGGCTATCCGGCCTGGCTGGCCTGGCTCGCGGTGCATCTCCTGTTTTTGGTGGGATTTCGGAATAAATTTTCCGTGCTGATGCAGTGGCTCTACTCGTACCTCACGTACAAGCGCGGCGCGCGTATCATTACCGGCATTTCGGGCGAGCGTTCGGCGGGCTCCGCCTAAACGACGCCGGCCACCGAGTTCGTGTCGTTCGTGAAACGTAAAACGTGGATGTTTTCATGACGGCGGGCAAGCTGACGGAGACGCCCTTCGTCCCGCTGCGTTGTGCGCCCGCCCGCACTATACCCGAGGGAGAAATGCGGCGCCCCCCTTCTCGCCGCGTTAAGTTTCCTGGCGTCGCTTTTTTGCCTCAGGACTTTTCCACGTTGGGCCTGGGAGTGGAACTCAAGGATTTTAACCGCGCCCGAAACGCTTCCACGATATCTTCCAGCCACACGTTTTCGAACCGCTTCCGCGAGGTCAGCGCATAGTAGCGCTCCACCAGCGCAGGCACACGCCGCATGAATTTGAGGTGTCGTGACTCAAGTTCGCGCTCGATGACGATCTTGGAGACGAGCGCAAATCCTTCGCCGGACAGCGCGAGCAACCGCAGCAGGGCCATGTCGTCGACTTCGGCGCGCACGACTGGCTCAATGCCCGCTTTGGCCAAGAGGAGATCAAAGTCCAGTCTCACGTGGCTTTGGTGACTGGGTAAAAACAACGGCTGGTCCCGCAGGAAATGCGGAAACCTTCCGCGTCCTGCTCGCATCGCGCGGCCGCCGACGAGAAACACCGGAACTTCTCCCAGTAGATGGTTGAAGACGTCGCGCTGCTGGTCAGGTCGGAGCGGGATGTTGGAAAGCACCAGGTCGATTTGGTGCTCACGAAGCTGTTGCGCCAGGTCTTCCAGCTGTCCCGCGACGACCACGACCTTCGTCCGCGCGTCCGATAACAGGGGTTGGATAAAGTCGAACTGTACATTTTTTGACAACGGACCGACGGCCCCCAAACGCAGAATGCGCTGCGTGGCGCCTGCCGACTGACGGAAACGCGTCATCAACTCCCGCCCGGTCTCGAAAATGGTTTCCGCATGTTCGAGCGCCAGCCGGCCGGCCCCCGTCAGGTGAAGCTGGCGGCCCCGCCGGTCGAACAGCGGCTGGCCGAGCCACGCCTCAAGTTCGCGTAATTGTTCGCTCAAGGTTGACTGCGAGACGTTCAGGGCCGCCGCCGCCCGGGTCATGCTGCGGTTGCGCGCGATCATCCAAAAATGCCGGAGGTGGTGATAGTTCAGCCATTCCGGCGGCGCGGGCGTCTCGCTCATCAATCGGAAATACCGAAGTATAGCATAGAAACAATCTGTTTTTTAGATTTGCGAATCAGCGCTATGCTTGGTCCGCGATCCATGAACCTCTTTCCCGCCAGTCCCCGCGTTGTCCCGCTGCTTGCCGGGCCCGCCCACGGCTTGCTCACCGTGTCCGGGGCGATCCGCGCCGCCGCGGAGACTTCCGCGCCGGCTCACGCGGCGCTGGCTCTCTCCCCCACCGGACCAACGCTGTGCTGACCGACGTTTTTCAGGCGCTGGCGGCGAATTTACTGACGCCGGCGGTGCTGTTTTTCGCGCTCGGGCTCCTCGCGGCGCTGGCGCGAAGCGACCTAAAATTTCCGGAGGCGCTTTACGTCACGCTGACGATTTATCTGCTGATCGCCCTTGGCTTCAAAGGGGGCGTCGCGATCAGCGAAGCCGGTCTGGCAAAGGTGATTGGGCCGGCATTGGCCGCGATGTTGCTCGGCGCGTTGATCCCACTCTGGATTTATCCCCTGCTGCGCTTTGGCGGCCGGCTGCAACCGGTGGATGCCGCGGCGGTGGCCGCGCACTACGGCTCGGTGAGCGCGGTGACGTTTATCACGGCGACCAACTATCTGAAGAGTATCAATGTGCCCTACGAAAACTACGCCACCGCCTTTCTCGCCGTGATGGAATCGCCCGCCATCGTCGTCGGGGTGCTGCTCGGCAAGATGTCCGGCGGCCAGCAGTCGGGGATCTTCCGCGCCTCATTGCGGAGCGTCTTGCACGAGGCCGTCTTCGGGCGGAGCGTTTTTCTGCTGGTCGGCGCGCTGATCGTGGGCGCGCTCTGTGGCAGAAGCGGGATGGACAAGCTGGAGCCATTTTTCGTGTCCCCTTTCCAAGGCGTGCTCGCTTTGTTTCTGCTCGAGATGGGCATGGTCGCTGGCGGCCGTTTGCAGGATTTGAGAAAAGTCGGGCCCTTTCTCATCTGCTTTGCGATCGTGATGCCGTTGCTGCATGGAGCGCTCGGCGTCGTGATTGGTAAGTGCGTCGGGCTGAGCCTTGGCGGGGCCAAATTGTTCGGAGTGCTCGGGGCCAGCGCCTCCTACATCGCGGCTCCGGCTGCCATGCGGCTTTCCCTGCCCGAGGCGAATCCCGCGCTCTACCTCACCTCGTCGCTCGCCGTGACGTTCCCGTTCAACGTGGGCATCGGCATCCCACTTTACCACGGCTTCGCCCAGCGCCTTTTTTCGCTCGCATGACCACCCACCCGGTAAAGCTTGTGACCATCATTTGTGAAGCGCTGGCGCGTCCACCCTTGCAGCGGCTGCTCGCTGAAGTGGGCGCCCATGGCTACACGCTCTTCGTGGTGGAGGGCAACGGCGCCAAGGGGCCCCGCCGGGCGGAAATTCAGGAATTCGCCAACATCCAGGTTGAAGTGATCGTTTCTCCCGTGGTGGCGGAAAAAATCCTCGCCCGCCTGGCGGATGAATTCTTTCCCAAATTTGCCATGGTCGCCTACGAAACGGACATCCGCGTGCTTCGCCGCGGGAAATTTGAGCCATGATCTCCGCCACTGATCGGGGCCGGGATGAACGGGCCGGAAACAACGCCGCGACCGCCCGGCTGGGAATCATCGGGGGTGGCCAGCTGGCAAGGATGACCGCGCTCGCGGCGGCGCCGCTGGGCTGCGAAGTCCGGTTCCTGGCCCAAGACTCGCAATGTCCGGCGGCGTGGCTGGCGCCGCGATTGATCGTCGGCGAATGGAGAAACCGGAAAACCCTGCGGAAATTTGCGGGACAGGTCGACGTCATCACGATCGAGAACGAATTCGTCAGCGCCACGGAACTGAGGCGACTCGAGGACTCAGGCCATCAGGTATTTCCCACCGCTGCCAGCGTGGCGGCGGTGCAGGATAAACTCGTGCAGAAGGAAACGCTCACCGCGGCCGGGCTGCCCCTCGCCGCCTATCGGGCCGTGAGCACCATCGGCCACGTGGTTGCCGCGGGAAATAAACTCGGCTGGCCGCTGGTGCTGAAGACGCGCCGCGACGGGTACGATGGGAAGGGAAACTTTACGTTGCACACGCCGGCTGATGTGCCGCGCGGGTGGGCCGAGCTCGGGGCGAGCCGCGGCATGCTGGTTGAAGCCTTCTGGCCCTTCCATAAGGAACTCGCCGTAATCGTAACCCGGGGACGCCGGGGCGAGATGGCATGCTATCCGGTGGCGGAAACCATTCAGCGCAATCACGTCTGCCACGAAGTGCGGGCGCCGGCCGACATCCCCGCCTCAGTGGCAGCCCGCGCCACCGAAATTGCCCAATGCGCCGTCACCGCCGTCGGGGGCATCGGCAGCTTTGGGGTGGAGATGTTCCTCGGCGCCTCCGGCGAAATCGCGATCAACGAGCTCGCGCCGCGGGTGCATAATTCCGGGCACTACACGATCGAAGCCTGCGTGTGTTCCCAGTTCGAGAATCACGTTCGCGCCGTCATGGGGTGGCCGCTCGGCTCAACCGGCCTGATCGCGCCGGCGGCCGTGATGATAAACCTCCTTGGCTCCCATCCCGGGGCGGGCAGGGCATTCGGGCTCGATGCGGCTCTCCGCGTTCCTGGCGCCCGGGTGCATCTGTATGGCAAGCCTGCCAGCGGCGCGGGTCGCAAGATGGGGCACGTGACCGCGCTCGGCGCGACCCTCCACGAAGCCAGGACCGCCGCTTTCACCGCAGCCGACGCAATTCATTTTGGCGCCAAATCATGACCAGGGAAAATCTGCCGTTGGTGGCAATCATCATGGGGAGCGATTCTGACTGGCCGACCATGGAGCCGGCCGTCGACATTTGCCGTGAATTTGCCGTGCCTTGCGAGGTGCGGGTGGTGTCCGCCCACCGCACCCCGGACGACATGGCGCGGTTTGCCAAAACCGCTCATCGGCGCGGACTGCGCGTCATTATTGCCGGCGCGGGGGGCGCCGCTCACCTCCCGGGCATGGTGGCGAGTTACACGCCCCTCCCCGTGATTGGCGTGCCGGTCGAGAGCCGCAGCCTCAAGGGGCTCGATTCGCTGCTCTCGATCGTGCAGATGCCCGCCGGTGTTCCGGTCGCCACCGTTGCGATTGGTGGAAGCCGCAACGCTGGCCTGCTCGCCGTTGCCATCCTCGCGTCATCGGATCCCGCGCTGCAGACGCAGCTCATCCGGTTCAAGCAGGACCTCGCGGCGGCTTCCCGCCAACGTGGGCGCGAACTTCGCGCGCGCCTGGCGCCAAAGCGCGACGCCATGAGGAAGTAGCCGACCGCTTCGTGGAAAACAACGGGCGCGGGCCCGAAGCGGCTCCGCTGACGCGCCGCAGGCGGACAAGGCGGTGATGCCTCCCGGGGATTGCCTTTGGCAAAGGGGTGAGAATGACTCCGCGCATTATTTCCCTGATGCGGAACCCGGGCATCTCCCTTTGGCGTAATCGCATCCCGCTCGCGGGGTGGACGGGCGTGGTTGTATTCGCACTGCTCGCGCTCCGATTCTGGCACCCGTATTATGGATTCACGAAGTTCATCCAGATCGACGAAGCGGATGGCGCGGTTGCAGTGCGGGAGCTGCGGGAGCGGCCGGTCTATTTGCATCCAGGGGAAAATGGCTACGACGCGGCGGCGTATGTGCAGATCGCCTACCATCCGCTGCTCAATTCCGAGGAATTGGCGCCGGCGATTCGCAATGTGCCGTATCGGGCCCGGCGTATTTTGGGCAGCGCGCTCGCCTGGGTGCTCTCGCTGGGCGATGCCGATTACATTGCGCAGGTGTACGCGGCGCTAAACCTCGGCGTCTGGCTGGCGCTCGCGTGGATTACGTGGCGGCTGCTGGCCGTTCATGATTGGCGCGGGTGGGTGGGGTGGTCGGGATTCATGTTTTCCGCCGGGGCCCTGCACGCCGTGCGCCTGGCGTTGACCGATTTGCTCGCGGTCACGCTGTTGGGCGCCGCGCTGCTCCTGCTGGAGCGCCACCGTTCGAAGCTGGCCATGGCCGCGCTGGCGGCCGCTGGACTCGCCCGCGAAACCGGGGTGGCTTGCTTGGTCATCTTTTTGCGCGGACCATGGAAATCGAGCCGGACCTGGTGGCGCCTGGTGCCGCGCGTTGCCATCGTTGCCGCGCCACTCGCCAGCTGGATGCTTTATGTGCGGTGGAAGGCGGGGGCGGGCGACCAAGGGTTCGGTAACTTCAGCTGGCCCGTTTTGGCCTTTGTGGAGAAGTGGGGCGCGACGTGGTCCGATTTTGGGCAGCACCCGGATTTTCGCTGGCTAATCATCAGCACCTTTTTGGCTACCGCAGCTCTGGGTGCTCAGGCCCTGTATCTTTTGCTGCATCAACGCGGGGAGGATGCCTGTTGGCGGGCGGGGATCGCCGGCGTCGCCTTGATGGCTTTTCTCGGTGGCGCGGTCTGGGAAGGGCATCCCGGCGCGGCCACGCGGGTGCTTTTGCCGATGAGTTTGGCGTTCGCGGTTTGCGCGGTGCGCTATCGCGCCGGGATGGGTTGGTTGCTCGCGGGCGCGCTCAGCGTGATGAGCGGCATCCTGGCCTTGTGGCATGTGCCTCACCATCCCAGGGAAATTGCCGCCGGACGCTTTGCCGGCGGAGCTTTCGTGGCCCGCTCCCTCGAGGGTTGGTATCCAACGGAACGAAATGCTCGTCGCGTCTGGGCGTGGAGCAGCGGCAATGCAACGCTGGCGCTGGACCTGTGGCCGCGATCCGCCGGACTGCGCGCGGTGGTGGTCGATTTGCGGGCGATCGCTCCTCAACGCCTGGAGATTCGCCAGGGTGGGCGGATGCTTTGGCAGGGCACGATTGGAACCGCGCGGCAAAAGATTGCCCTGGAAGGCGCTCACGCGGATGACGGCAAACTCCGCCTCGACCTGGTTTCCCTGGATCCGCCGGTCGCGGAGAACAGCTCTGCCGGCGCGCGCGCCCTGTCTTTTGCCGTTGATGGCGTAAGTCTTCGTTAACCGCGTATGCCGTCGAAGACGGGCGCGCCATCCAGTTCGAGATTCGCACGGATTGGGTTGGCGCTAATGCTCGCCGCCTTAGCACTGATGGCGCGCGAAATTCGGGGCCGCATCGGCTATGTCACCGATGTGGCGCCGGACTCGGTGCTGAATAACGCCGCGCGCGCCGAGGATTACTACCTCGCTCAATTTGTCCTGCCGCCGGCGTGCAGCGGGGTGGGGAGCCGCCGTTGACGCGACCCCCTTCCACTGTTTTGCCTCGTGGCATGTACGTCCTGACCCATCCCCGCCCATCGGGGCCCATCGCGTCGCTCCCGAGGAACGCGACGTATCGGCGCGGGGCGCCGTCGTGGGAATGAATCAACCCGCTCGCGATCCCTACGCCGCATTACGCCATGCGGGCTACCGTCGTTTTCTCACCGGCAATTTGCTGTTCAATGTCGGCCGCCAGGGGCTGAGCGTCGCCATCGCGTGGCAGATCTATCAATGGACCCAATCCGCCACCGCCCTCGGGTTGGTCGGACTGGTGAATGTGATCCCTTTGGGTTTGCTGATTCTGCCTGCCGGGGTGATGGCCGATCGCTTCGACCGGCGGCGCATCGTGATCCATACGATGTGGATCTCGGCTTTGCTTTCCCTGTGTCTGGCGGGGTTCACGGCCTGGCCTGAGGTCCTGCCGGATGCGGCGCCGCTGCGCGCCGCCAACCAGGTGTTGCGCTCGATCGCCTTGCTGTTCGAGCGGCAGGCGGATCCGGCCAGCCTGCATTTCGATCAGCCTGCGCTCCCGCTTATTTTCCTGATTCTCTTCCTGCAATCGGCCGTGCGCGTGCTCGGGAATCCGGCGCGGGCCGCCGCGCAGTTCGCCGCTGCGCGCAAGCTCGGCGCCGGCACGTGGAAAATCAACGGGTGTCCGCATGATGGCGGAGGCCTGGTGGCGCTCGGGGGCGGGAAGTTCGGAGCGGTGTGGCAGCGCGCTGGCGAGGTGTTCCTCGCCACCGATACCGCTGAAGTGAGCCTCGGCAAAGGCGGCCAGCCCGTCGCGATGACCGACCGCGAAGGAACGCTGGTCGTCTGGCAGGACGCCACAGGACTCGTGGCCCGGCGTGACGCAGACGGTTCGAAGCTGGCGAAACAAATCAGCGGCGCCCGCTTCGCGTCCATCGTTTCAGCGCCCGGTGGCAAGGGCGCTGTCATCGCTTATGAGCGCGGCGAGAAGGGCCTCACGTCTATCGCTGTCGAGCGGTTTTAACATGGATGGTCGGTCGAGTGGCAGGATCGACGTCCGCGACTGCCGGCCGCCGTCCCCGTCCAGGCACCTGTTGCCGAGCAGTTCGACCAGGCCGGCCCGAACCCGGCATGCCCTGACCGCGTCATGCTCGTGATCTTAATCGTGATCGTGATCAGGCTCGCCGTTCTCCTGCATCCGCGCGGTTAGGCTTGTTGTCAGGGCGACGTATCAGCGGCGCGGAGCACAAGCGTTCCACTCGCTCACGCTCGTGGCTACGATAAGGCGACAGCCGTCGTCGAGCGGAGCACGCGCAACGCGCCAGCTACCCCCGGCAACGTCACCCCGATGCAATGCAGGAGGTCGTGCGGGAACAACCTTGGATGGTGAAAGCCATGGGAAATCCCGTGCTCATGGGAGCGCTTGGCATGGCCCGGACTACCTTCGAAGAGCATGTTCTACACCCGACTTCGCGGCGGCAAGTTACCCTCTGCATTCGCGACGCACCCCTTCGGCCAGTCGGCGCAGACGGAGAGTGCATGGCTCGGGTGTGTCCCCACGGTACCCGGTATCCCCACCAATGTCCCAGGCCGCGTGGTAGATTAATCGAAATGAGTATCCGACGAAGCCAGACGAACCCCGAGGATGACTATGGCGCACTCCCCGAGGTCATACCCATGGACCACGAAGGCGTGGACCGTGTGATCGATCAATTCATCGCGCGTCAGGCGGATCGCCCCTCGCTGGGCCGATTACCCGTGGACGCCGGTGCGGGCGTGTCGTTTTCAATTGGTGAAGGATCGGACCCCGCTGTCTTCGTGTTGCAACTGACGACTAAATACGCCGAGTTCACCTCAGGCGTCGACTTCCCCTTAAACGACCAAAAGGTGGAGGATATCCGAGAGCTATTTGGAAAGGCGAGGTGGGGCCTCGCGTTTGGGGAACTCCGCGTCAACGCGGCGGGAGTGCAGTGGGACTGGACGGCTCCTGCGCTTCACTATCCGTATTTTCACGGTATAAGCATGCACGCGGTTTCGTATGCGGAGTATCTCTCGGACAAGCTGTGGCCGATTGCACGCGATTTGGCGGCCGACAAAATCTCGGTACCCGAGGCGATAATTCTTACTGGGCAAAATGGAGGCACGGGCGACAACTGAGAATCGCGGCAGCGAAAAATCTTCACCACTGGCGGACGAGCGCTGGCTAAGACCCAGCCCGAGGCGTATCCGTTTTTCCATGGAGAAGAATGGCGGCGAACGCAGTCCACGACCTCGACCCACCCCAAGGCTCGTTTCGGCCGCCGGCGCTTGATCGTTCTAGTCCAGCGATGCTCACGCGCTTCAGGGAGCGCGCGAACTCGGTCAGGCAGAAGCTGGGTTGCTGGTGAATGCGCGGGATCGGCATCGGTGCCGGCGTGGTCCGTTGGGTCGACGGGCGCGCCCGTCGGTGTTGGTTGAACCGTCGGCGGACCCGGCTCGTGACGCAGGCATGAGTCGCCGCCCCACTTAGGGCGAATCGAACTCGTTGGGCTCTGCCATCGAACCGATACGTGGAGCCCCGCATGTGCGGGCTGATTACACCACGTTCTGGGGGCGCGATCCGAAAAGCCGGATTGCGAGGAACGTTTCCGACGCCGGACGTAAGTGTGAACAACTTTCGTGCCGTTTTGCTACATTCCCAATCGTCTTGGCTTGACGTAATTGCACTAAAATGGGTTGAAATGGGGCGTTTTGGGGCACTTTGCCCCGGACACCCCAAATGGCACAGTCAGGCAAAGCATATTATACGGGCCTCTTCAGGCACATGCTCGATGACAAGGGTCGAATCACGATCCCTTCGGCTTGGCGCTCCGCGCACGCGGAAGAAGAGACGTTTTTGGCGACGCCCCATCCTGACGGGTATATCGCCGTTTTGCCTCCGTCCGAAGTGGAAAAACTCCATGCCAAGTTTTCGGATTTGAAGTTGGGCGATGCGGCTGCCCAAGCCTTTGCCGCGCGCTTCTTCTCGCAAACGCAGGGCTTCTCTTTCGACAAGGCCGGCCGCATCGGGCTCGGCGCTCCGCTGCTGGTGCATGCCGGGATCGAGAAAGACGCGGTCCTCGTCGGGTCTCTGACCAAGTTCAACATCTACAGCCCTGCCCGCTGGCAGCAGGAGGAAGCCCGCACGGCAGGCGAGAATTTCGGCGACCTCATGCGCCGGCTGGATATCTAACGATGGCCCGCCACCCGCAAGTCAAGTCAGTGGCCATCCGCAGTGGGCGGCGCAAATCCGCCATGACGGCTTCCGCGGCCTCGCGGCGTCCCTTTCCCGCGTGGATCGATGCGGCCGAAGGCCTCGCATTTGCCGCCAAGGCCGCCACGACGCGCGTGCGCGATGCTCTCGTGCTACGCACCGTTCGCCAGAAAAAGGCCGGCAGTGCCCGGCACGTGTCACATGGCGCTCGCGGATGAACTCTTTCTGGTCGCGACAATGACACCCGGCCACCAACCCGTTTTGTTGCGCGAGGTGCTCGATTTCCTCGCTCCACAGGCGGGTGGCCGCTACCTTGATTGCACCTTCGGCGGCGGCGGACACACCCGCGCGATCCTCGAATCAGCGCCCGAGGTGAACGTGATTGCGCTCGACCGCGACCCGGCAGCGGGCGACCGGGCCGCGTCGTTGCGCGAGGAATTCCCGGGGCAATTTGCGTTGGTCGATCGCGATTTTGGGGCCTTGGCCGAGCTCCCGATGGACAGCTTCGACGGCATTCTTTTCGACCTGGGGGTGTCCTCCTTTCAACTCGACGACACCGCGCGCGGGTTCTCCTTTCGCCAAGACGCGGCGGCGGACATGCGCATGGATCCGCGCTCCGGCGTGCCGGCGAGCCAGTGGCTGGAAACGGCGACCGAAGAGATGGTGACCCGGGCGATCCGCGATTTCGGCGAAGAACAGCATTGGCGGCGGGTGGTGCGGGCGCTGATGGCCGCCCGCGGCACGGGTGCGCTCGCGCGGACGGCATCCTTGGCCGAGGTCATCGCCGGGGCGATTCCCGCCCGTGATCGTCATCAGTCCAGGATTCATCCGGCGACGCGCGCGTTTCAAGGCATTCGCATCGCAGTGAACGACGAACTGGGTGCGATCGAGCGGGCGCTGCCGGCGGCGTTTGCGAAGCTGGCCCGCCCCACGGTGGAAAAGCGGGGCGGCGTGATGGCCGTCATCAGCTTTCATTCCCTTGAGGACCGGCCGGTGAAGCAGTTCTTTCGCCGCATGTGCGGGCAGCCGGAAAGCGCCGCCGACAACACGCCGCAGGATTTTCGCCTCAAGCTCGCCGAACCGCTGACGCGGCGTCCCGTCACTCCCGGCGAGGGTGAACTCGCCGCCAACCCGCGCAGCCGTTCCGCCAAACTTCGCGCCCTGCGAAAACTTTAAGTGCCCTCCTTCTCGCGCCGCCTGACCGCATGATTAAATCGGATACACACGCTTTTGTGAATCAGGTCCTGGTGTGTTTGCTGGTGACCATTGGTTTTGGCGGGTCGATCGGCCTTGGTACCGTCTGGATGCGTCACCAGATTTCCATCACGGCGAACAGCAAACGACTGCTGTCCGCGGAACTGGCCGCCCTGAAGCGCCTGACCGAGGAAACCAACGCGCTGGTGGAAGTGGAACAGCGGCCGGAAGTGCTGCGCCAGCGCAATGCCGACTGGCGCCTGGGCATGGCGCCCGTGAGCGAGGGTCAGGTGGCGCATGTCACGGAGGATCTGGTACGCCGGCTGCGCGCCCGCGCGAACCGGGACCTCTATGACCGGGGCGCAAACGATTCGGCCGCGGCGATGAACATCCGTCTTTCTTTCGCCCAGTGAAACCCGCGTCCAAGGGATTCGCCTCCAACTATCGCATCGTCCTGCTCGCTTTGGGCATGATGGGGTGTTTCGCGGGCCTCGGGGTGCGCCTGTATTGGCTGCATGTGCTTGATCGCGAGGAATGGCTGGGCTCGATCGACAAGGCGCGGCGACAGGTCATTGAAGACCCGGCGCGGCGCGGCAGCATCCTGGATGCGCGCGGCGCAGTGCTGGCGACCAGCCGGTCCTCCATCGTGGTGAGCGTCGATCCGAGCTTTCTCATCGAGACGGAAAAAGAGAAGCAGAAGTGGCCCAAGCTCGCCGGTTTGCTTGGCATGCCCGAGGCGGAATTGCAGCGCGTTTTCGCGACGAAATATCGCCCCGCGCGCGCCGAGCCGTCCGCCGCCGCGCCGAACGGTGGCCGCGCCAGTGCGTTGGTGTTCAATTTCAACCCGGACAAAGCGACCGCGGCAGGGCAGGCCGGGACGGACGACGAGGTCGAGCAGGATCCGGCGAGCGGGGGCACGGGTACGCGCCGGCTGCAATGGGTCAAGTTGCGCGAGGATGTTTCCGAACAGGTTTACGCGGAGATTAAGGGGCTGGGAATCCGCGGCATCACGGCCGACCGGGTTTACCGTCGCGCCTACCCCAACAATCAACTTGCCGCGCATTTGATCGGCCACGTTGATCGCGCCGGCCGGCCGGTGTCGGGCATCGAATTCTACACGGATTTTTATTTACGCGGCCAGAACGGCTGGCGGGTGGGGGAGCGCGACGGCCGCCGGCGTGAACTGGCTCAGTTCAGCACCCGCGAAGTGCCACACGCCGATGGCTACAACGTTGTCCTGTCGATTGACGCGATGGTGCAGGATGTGATCGAGCAGGAACTCGTCACGATCGCGCGGAAGTATCAGCCGCTCAAAGCCTCCATCATCGTGAGCGATCCCCGCACCGGGTTCATCCTGGGCATGGCGAATTACCCGACGTTTAACCTGAACGAATACAATCGGGTGCCGAAGGAAGAGTCGGCGCGGATGCGCAACGCCGCGGTCGCGGACACCTACGAGCCCGGATCGGTCTTCAAGATTGTCGCGGCCGCCGCCGCCATCGAGGAACGCCTGATCACGCGCGACACGCTGTTCGATTGCTCGTTGGAAATTAAGGATTACACCCGGCGCCGGGGCAACGAATCCAAGACCTTCACCCTCCGATTGCCCGGGGAGGACCATCGTTTTGCGCATCCGCTGAACGTTGCTGAGATCATCGCGCATTCGAGCAACAAGGGAGCCGCGCAGCTGGGCATGCTGCTGGGCGAGGAGCGGCTCAATCGCTACGCCCGCGCGTTTGGCTTTGGCGGGCGACTCGGTTTCCCCATCGGGGCCGAAGAGCCCGGTCTGCTTCGCGCCGTGGAGAAATGGGACCCGATTGACATCACCCGCATTCCGATGGGCCATACGGTCTCCACCACCGTTTTGCAGATGCATCAGGCGATGGCCGTGATTGCCGGTGGAGGCGTGTTGTACCGGCCGCAAATCATCCGACAGATTCGCGACGCGTCGGAGGAGATCGTCTATCGCTATGAGCCCGTTGAACTCCGCCGCGTCATTTCCGAACCCACGGCGCGCGCGATGGCCACGATGCTGATGGGCGTGGCCTCGAAGGCTGGCACCGCTCCGGAAGCCGCGATCGACGGCTTTGATGTCGCGGGAAAAACCGGCACCACCCAGAAGTTGATCGAGGTGATGCGGCCCAACGGCCAGAAGAGGCTGGAGTACACCAACAAGCAGCACGTGGCTTCCTTTGTGGGCTTTTTTCCCGCCACGGCGCGCCCCGGAGAACGGCAGGTTGCGATTTCGGTGATAGTGGATGAGGCTCGCGTGCCCAACGGCGGGGTGGCGTATGGCAAGCTCGTCGCGGCCCCCTCGTTCAAAGCAATCGGCGAAAAACTTATTCCGATTCTCGATCTCAAACCTGCCGGATATCCCGCCCGCCTCGCGTTTGCGGCCACGAATGAAGGAGGCCGCCGGTGATCGGTTATCTGACCTCCGATTATTCACTCATCCATGCGTTCCAGCCCCGACCGGTGCAGCGCACGAGGCGTGAATCGGTCGCGATCAACCGGGTTTTCAAGATGGCTCCGAAGCTTTCCGACTACTTCCCCGACGACGAGATAATCGCCGTCAAGGGGCCGCTTGACCGGCCCATTTCGAGCCTCGCGCTGGATTCACGCCGCGTGGCTCCGGGAGCGTTGTTCTTCGCGCTGCCGGGTTTGCGCGCGGATGGGGCGTCATTCATCGACGAGGCGTTAAGCCGTGGCGCGGTGGCGGTGGTGACACAGAAAATGCCGGCGCATCCGCCGGCCAAGGTTACGTTCATCCAGGTGACCGACGCCCGCGCGGCGCTGGCCCTGGTCGCGCAGCGCTACTACAAATTTCCCGACCGGGAACTGGGGGTGATCGGGGTGACGGGTACGAATGGCAAGACCACCGTCACGCATCTGCTCAAACACTTGCTCAATGGCGACCAGCGCGTGGGCCTGCTGGGCACCATTAGTTACGATCTGGGGGCGCGCACCGTGCCGTCTTTTCGGACCACGCCGGAGTCACTCGATATTTACGGGATGATGGCGCAAATGCGCGACGCCGGCTGCCGCCAGGCCGTGCTCGAAGTCAGTTCGCACGGCATAGACCAGCAGCGCGTGCGCGGAATAAATTTCGGCGCCGCCGTCTTCACCAATCTCACGCGCGATCACCTCGATTACCATCAGACGCTGGAGGCCTATTTCGCCGTCAAGGCGCGGCTGTTCATCGGCGAAGCCGGCGCCGGGCCCAAGGTGTCCGTCATCAACCTCGACGATGCCTACGGTCAAAGGCTCACGGCGATGCTGGCCACGCAACGGCCCGACTCGCGTGTTGTCACCTACGGCGAAGACCCGCGCGCAGAGGTTCGCGCTGAAAACGTCGTCCTTAACTTTCAGAACACGACCTTCCGGCTCGTGTGGCCGGGCGGCTCGCTCGACGTCGATTCGCCGCTGCTGGGCCGTTACAATGTGAGCAATGTTCTCGCCGCGATCGCGACGGCGTGGGGCCTGGGCCGTGATCCGGCGGTATTTCTGTCGAGGCTGAAAGCGTTCAAGGGCGTGCCCGGCCGGATGGAGCGAATCGACCACGGTCAGCCGTTCAATGTGCTGGTGGACTATGCGCATACCGATGACGCGTTGCGTAATGCGCTGGGCATGCTGCGCGCCATCACGCCAGGGCGGCTGTTGGTGGTGTATGGCTGTGGCGGAAATCGTGACCGCACGAAACGTCCGCTGATGACGACCGCGGTGCAGGAATTTGCGGACTTCGCCTTTGCCACGGCCGATAATCCGCGGACCGAACCCATCGCGCAGATCTTTGCCGACATGCGCGGGGGCGTGGCCGCGCCGGAACGAATCACGTGGATCGAGGATCGCCGGCGCGCGATCAGTCTGGCGCTGGCCATGGCGAAACCCGGTGACTGCCTGCTGATCGCGGGGAAGGGCCACGAGAGCTACCAGGAACTAGCCGACACGGTGTTTCCCTTTGACGACCGCCAGGTCGCCCGCGAGTTGATCGAACTCAAGACGCCGAAAGCCTAGCCCCGATGCCCGCGTTTTCCCCCGACACACTTGCGCGATGGACCGGGGGCCGGTGGACGGCCCGGCCTGTGTCGCCGCTGACGGGATTTACCGCGGACACGCGCGAACTCAAAACCGGGCAGGTATTCGTCGCAATCAAAACGGATCGGCGCGACGGTCACGACTTCCTCGCGGCCGCCATGGCCGCGGGCGCCAGCGCGGCGATTGTCGCCACCCCCGATCCCGACGTGGCGCTGCCGCAACTGTGCGTGAGCGATCCGCTGGGGGCGTTTCAAGCCATCGCGCGGGAGCACCGGCGGAGCTTTGCCGCACCGGTGGTGGCAATCTCGGGCAGCGCCGGAAAAACCTCCACCAAGGATCTGCTGGCGTTGCTGTTGGGCGGGGAGGCGGGCGGCGTCCTTGCCACTGCCGGCAATCTCAACAACCACCTCGGCGTGCCGCTCACGCTGACGCGCCTTGATCCCACCGCGCATCACTTCGCCGTGATCGAGGC
>JBEENF010000028.1:0-16950 GCA_041192325.1 Verrucomicrobiota bacterium | reverse complement strand
CCAATTCCGTGCTCTCGCTCGGGCTCCAGACCAACCGCGTGTACACTTACGGCGTCACGATGAATTGGACGATCAACGCGGGCACGACCGGCACCTCGACGATCGCGGGCGGGACGCCACTCAGCTTTGGCGAAAATTATACCGTGGGCGCAACTGGCCGTGGTTCGGTCACCATGGACGGCGGCGGACATCCGCTCGAAGGAGCCACCAACGTGGCCAATCTCAATTATCGTTTCGACAACGGCCGGTGGAAGGTGGAATCGGGGGTCAACGGCTCCGTTGGCACCCGCAGCCGGGCGAACAAGGGGCAATTCGGTCTGTCCGCAACGTTGAATCGGCCGGTCAGGGTTTCCTTCTTCGACGCCACTCCGGATCGCCCGGGCAGCATCCGGGTGTTCGACAACACCAACCGGGAAGTGGACCTCTACGACATCAATAATTATCAACTGAACACGGCGTCGGTGACGCCCAACGACAACAAGTCGATCACCCGCTCGGCCAACCTGAACGTCAAACGCAGGCTCAACGTATTCGCATTTCCCTTCGCCCTCCAGGCGGGAGGCTTCCAAAGCAGCATGGGCGTCGATACGCAGCGGGAAAACGTCGCCTATTCCTATAACGGTCCGGATGGCAACCCCGCCACCCCGGATACGCCCGAACCCTTTCGGACACAGGTCTATCGCAACATGGACTCCGGCTACGGTTTCAAAAATATACCCTGGATGGCTGGGGTGCGGGCTTGGGATGCCTATAAGGCCAAACCGAATTTGTTCGCGCAAACGCCGGCGCAGGTGGTGGCTTCGGAAAATTTCCGGGTGACCAACTCCGAGTATATCAATGAGACGGTCTCGGCATTTTATGTACAGGCGGAGGCCCGGCTGATGAAGAACCGGCTCAATATCCTTACCGGGGTTCGCTTCGAAAAAACCACCGACACCGGGGAGGGTTCGCTTTTCGACGGCGATGCCGTGTGGGAACGCAATGCCAACGGAACTTTCGCCCGTACGGCGGCGGGGGCGCGCATCCGCAAGCCAGCAGCGGGCGCGGTGGGTTCGCTCGAGGAACTGCGGCTGACCCGGCGGGAACGGGCGTTCAAGAACGCGCGGACGTATGATGGCTATTTCCCGAGCCTGCATTTCACCTATGAAATCAGGGAAAATCTGCAGGCGCGGCTGGCCTACGCCAAAACGTATGGCCGGCCCAATTTCTCGGACATCATCCCCAACGCCACCTTTAGCGAGCGCGACCTGTCCGATGCGGATCTCAACAATCCCGACGTGGTTAAGGGAACGGTGACCATTCGGAATACCGGCTTGAAACCGTGGTCGGCGGACAATTACGACCTCTCGCTGGAATACTACACGCAGAGCGGCGGCCTGCTCAGCGGTGGCGTCTTCCTCAAGGAAATTAGGGACTTTTTCGGCAATGCGGTAAAGGTCGCCACGCTGGCGGATCTGGAGGCAGTCGGGCTCGACTCGCGCTATGTCGGCTGGAACTTGTCGACGAAATTCAACGCCGGAAACGCGCGCGTGTCCGGCGTGGAACTCAACCTGCGCCAGTCGCTGCGCATGCTGGGCACGTGGGGAAATTACTTCACGGTTTTTGCCAACGGCACCAAACTCGAACTGGCGGGACCGAGTGAGTCCAATTTCAGCAGCTTCATCCCCAAGAGCGCCAGTTGGGGAGTCTCCTACAATCGGAAGCAGATTTCACTGGCGGCAAAATGGAATTACCGGGGCCTGAACCGGCAAGGGGCGCAGCCGACCCGTGGTCCGGATGCTTACACCTACGAAGCGGCGCGCACGTATCTGGACCTAAACGCCGCTTATCAAATCACCCGGAAGTACTCTTTAAACGCGAGCGTCAGCAACGCCCTCAATGTTCCCCAGATCCGGATGGTTTACGGATCCCAGACTCCGGCGTATGCCCGGCAGGATCGCACCTCTGAGTTTGGTATCGCCCTTGCCGTGGCCCTTAAGGGCAGTTTCTGAGTGCGTCCCGATGAAGCCCGCCCTTAAACGGGGGCCCGCTTCGTGCGCCCAGCGTGGCGGTCGGTCTGCTTCCGAGCGGGGCGGCTGACCATCGTCCGCGAAAACGGGCGGCTATAAAACGCGACCTCGAGTCCTGTCCTTGGCAGGCACGCGCAGCGGACTAACCGCCGGCTCCGATCGGGGCGACCGCGCCCCGCGATCAGCTATCCTCCAATTTCACGTTCTCCGTCCGCAAAAAGGGCACAAGCTCCTCCGTGCCAAAATCCGCCAAAATCTTGCCGTGCCAATCGAGCGTCGGCGTCCGCGTCTGGCCGGATTTGCGCTCCATCTCGGCGGCGGCCTCCGGACTCGCGGTGATTTCCTTTAAGCGATACCCAATACCGTGCTCGTCGAGAAATGTTGTCACTTCAGCGCACCAAGGGCAGTGATCTTTGGTGTAGAGGATGGGTAAATCACTGGCTTCGGTATTCATGCCGGGATGGTAAACCGGAGGGCGGCTTTGTTCCGGTGACAACCCGTGCAACGGTGTTTTTTACGGCTACCGCCAGCAACGGGCACGGCGCCAAAAACGATCCCGGGAAAGTCAAGGTGAGGCGGTAGACTAACTCCGTCGACGGGAAGACGCTTGCAGGTCGGCGCCCGCCGGCGCTGAAGCCTTCGACGCAGCAGGGACCAAGGGCGACTTGCTACTGCGCCGATTGCTGCGCGGTGCGCCCTTCTCCACCTGAATCGGCTGCGGGCGAGTGTCAGCCATTTGCCGCGAGTCGCGCATCGGGTCGGCCGAGACGGCTTGGAGACCGGAATAGCGGGTGCGCAGTTCCTGCTCGGCGCGGAGCCAGTGGCTTAGATCGTTTCCTTCCGGACGACCTTCACGTTCCCAAAGTTCATAAGCGCGCTGGCAAACAGCGTCGGCGGAGGGGGCGGAAGTTTCAGGTGGAGGGGACGATTGTTCGTTCATGAGGTTCCTGAAGATAACTGCCGGTGGGTCGTTCTCCCATCAGGGAACACGTGGAAAAAAGCTGGGAAAATTTCCGGCGCCGCGTGAAATCCATCCGCTTTGTTGCAGCTTCGGCGTCGCGCGCAAAAAGTCGGTCCTCGGTGGCGCGGGATTTACCCGCCTCGCCGAAGACCCTTTGCTACCTGGCGACCCCGTCCCTAACTCTCATGAAACCGTTCAACCCCGGCCCTGGCGATCCTCCGGCCCTGCTCTTCACTCTGGAAAACGACAACGGTTTTCGCGCGGACATCACGAACTACGGCGGAGCCGTGGTTCGACTTTTCGCGCCGGATCGCGCCGGGCAATTCGGGGATGTGGCGCTCGGCTTCGATTCCATTGCGGGCTACCTCTCGCATCCGGACTTTTTCGGCACGCTGGTCGGCAGGTATGCGAACCGCATCGCGCGTGGCGAATTTGTCCTGAACGGCACGCAGTATCGTCTCGCTACCAACAACCACCCGGGAGGGATGGCGTGCCACCTCCACGGTGGGCGAAAGGGCTTTGATAAAGTGTTATGGGCGGCGGAGGAGCTGGACGGCGCGGAAGGCCCGGCGTTGCGACTGCGGCACGTGAGCGTCGACGGCGACGAAGGCTATCCGGGCAATTTGGAAGTCACCGTCACCTATACCGTCACTCGTGATCAGGCTTTGCGCATCGATTACACGGCTACGACCGACCGCGCGACTCCCCTCAATCTGACCAATCATTCGTATTTTAATCTCGCGGGGGCCGGCCACAACGACGTGCTTGACCATGTGCTGACGCTCAACGCGAGCTCCTATACGCCAGTTGATCCGGGGCTGATCCCCCTCGGAAAAATCGCGCCCGTGGCGGGCACACCCCTGGACTTTCGCACGCCGCGGGTCATTGGCGACCGCATCGCGGTCGACGACGAGCAACTCCGCCGCGCCGGCGGTTACGACCACAACTTCGTCATTGATGGCGCCGCGGGCACGCTGAGGCCGGCCGCCACGGTGACGCATCCGAGGTCCGGCCGCACGATGGACGTGCTGACGACGGAGCCAGGGGTGCAATTCTATACCGGCAACTTCCTCGACGGCTCGTATGTGGCAAAGGACGGTCAGCGGTATCGGCGGCGGGGCGGGTTTTGCCTGGAGACCCAACATTTTCCCGATTCGCCAAACCAACCGGAGTTTCCCTCCACCATCTTGCGACCCGGGCAGACTTTCCGTTCCACGACGGTGTATCGCTTTCGCGCGCAGTGAGGGACATGCGTCATTTTCCCCGTCGCTGCCTCGCCCGTCGCGTTTTGCTCCTGAGCGTAATTGCTCTCGTCACGATTTCCGGCTGTCGCCGCCCATCACCGGCCGCCGCCACGACCCCGTCACAGCGCGTGGCCACCTCCGCCGATTGCCGGTCGTGTCACTCGGACATAGCCACCACGTGGGCCGATTCGGATCATGCCAAGGCCCATCGCCCAGTCGATCGCGCGGCCGATGCCGATGCGTTTCAACCGGCGCGGGAGTTCGCGATCAACCAGCTTAAATACCAGGTAGATTGGCCAACGAACCGGCCTGAACTGCAGGAAACAAGGCCCGGCGAAGCGCCCCACCGCAGCGTGGTGGAGTTTGTGCTCGGCCATCATCCGCTGCGCCAGTACGTGATCCCGACTCGCGACGGACGCTTCCAGATGTCGGAGCTCGCCTTCGATCCGGTCAAAAAAGATTGGTTCAACGTCTTTGGCGCCGAGCAACGGACGCCCGGCGAATGGGGCCATTGGACGGGACGCGGGATGAGCTGGAATGCCATGTGCGCCCACTGTCATCTCACGGATTTTCGCAAAAACTACGATGCCGCCACCGACACTTACGCGTCAACGTGGCGGGAGCACGGCGTCGGGTGCGCGCAATGTCATGGCGATATGCCCGAGGGTCACGGCAAGCCCGGTCGTCCGACGCCCGCAGGCGCCAAGCCGCCGCCCTTGCTCGCGCAGCGCCAGGCCGTACAAGAAACGTGCGCACCGTGCCACGCCCGCAACGAGCTTCTCACCGGCGAGGTTCGACCCGGCGTGCGTTACGCCGATCACCACCGACTGACCCTTCCCGTCGAGGTGGGATTGTTTTATCCTGACGGCCAGATGCGGGACGAGGTGTTCAACTACACCTCGGTGCTCACCAGTCGCATGGGCGGCAAGGCCGGCGTCACCTGCCTCGACTGCCATGATCCCCACAGCGGAAAGACGATCCTGCCCGTCGCAAATAACATGCTGTGTCTGCAGTGTCACGGCGGCGTGGGGCGCCAGGGCGCGCCCGTCATCGATCCCACCGCTCATTCGCATCATCCGGCGGCCAGCACCGGCAACCGCTGTATCTCGTGCCATATGCCCACGACGACTTACATGCAGCGCGATCCGCGCCATGATCACGGTTTTCTCAAGCCCGATCCTCTGCTCACGAAGGAACTCGCCATTCCCAACGCCTGCAGCACCTGCCACCCGGACCAAAACGTGGATTGGGCGATCGCGCGCACGGACGAGTGGTACGGCGCAAAAATGGAATCCCGGCAGCGGGAGCGCGCCCGCGTGGTTCATGCCGCGCAAAATCTCGCGCCGCAGGCAGCCGAAAAGCTGCTGGCCCTGTTGCCGCGGGAGGACATTCCCGCCTGGCGCGCCACCTTGCTCCTCCTCGCGCGGCCGTTCCTGGCAGAGCAACCTGGTCTCGTCCCAATTGCCCGGAAGGCGCTCTAGGATCCCGATCCGCTCGTCCGCTCGGCCGCCGTGCAAGCGCTCGCCACCCTGCCCAACGCCGCCGATGCGATTCGACCCCTGTTGCAGGATCCGTCCCGACTGGTGCGATTGGACGCGGCATCCGCCCTGACGACCGAGCTCCCCGCCGGTTCGGCGGCGCGCAAGGAACTCGACGCCTATCACGCCGTGGCGGCCGACCAGCCCGCCGGACGCTTACGCATCGCCCAAGACTTGTTTAATCGGGGCCGGCCGGCGGAGGCCGAACCGCTGCTACGCCAGGCCACGCAATGGGATCCCAACTCGCCGGGAATTTATGAATCGCTGGGCATCGTGCTGAATACCCTCGACCGCAGTCCTGAATCGGCCGCGGCGTTCTGGCGGGCCGCCCAGCTTAGTCCGAAAGACGCCGGCCTGGCGTTCAATTCCGCGCTCGCGTTCGCCGGCGCCGGCCGGTTGCCCGACGCCGAGCTGGCGTTGCGTGAAACCGTGCGGCGCGACCCCCGCCATCATCGCGCGTGGTACAATCTTGGACTTCTGTTCGCCCAGACCAATCGGTCAGACCAGGCGCTCGAAGCCCTCCAGCGGGCCGAGTCGCTCGCCCCTAATGTAGCGGACTATCCTTACGCGCGCGCGACCGTGTTGCGGCAGCGCGGAGATCGCGAGGGCGCGAGCGCCGCGGCCCGACGCACCCTCGAGCTCAACCCCGCGCATCCGCAGGCGCGCGCGTTGTTGCAGTAGCGGACCCCGGCGGCGACAGCTCTGGGACGCGGCGCCGTCGCACCGCAGCGCCCGGCGCTACGCCATCCGCCTTGGATCACCGCAGCGTGTTCACGCCGCCGTCGATGTCGTAGGCCGATCCGGTAATAAAGCCCGCCTCGTCAGAACAAAGAAAGGCCACCAGCGCCGCCACTTCCGCCGGCTGGCCCATGCGGCCGATCGGCTGCGCCGCCGATAACTGGCCGAACATTTCCTTTTCCTTGCCCGGATAGTTTTTGGCGAGGTAGCCGTCTACAAACGGTGTATGCACCCGGGCCGGACACACGCAGTTGCACCGGATGCCGCGCTGGACAAAGTCGCGCGCCACGGAAAGCGTCATCGAAAATACCGCGCCCTTGCTCATGCCGTAGGCGAAGCGATCGGCCACCGCGATCTTCGACAGCGTCGAGGCGATGTTGACAATGGCGCCGCCACCGGAGGCCAGGATGCGCTGCACCCCGAAGTGCAGGCCATGATAAACTCCCTTCACGTTGACCCGGTAAATTCGATCCAGGTCGTCCGGCGTGGTGGTGAGTACATCGCCCACATGCGCGATCCCGGCGTTGTTCACCAGGATGTGGAGTCGCTCCACCTGCTCGAAGGCCAGGCGCATCTGTTCAGTGTCGCCCACGTCGGCGGCAAGAACCCGCGCTGTCCCGCCGGCTTCGCGGATCAAAGCCGCCGTGCCTTCGCCCGCTTCCGGCCGCGCTTCCAAGATCGTGACGTGCGCGCCCTCGCCGGCCAGCCGCTGCGCAATGGCGCGGCCGATGCCGGAACCGGCTCCGGTCACCAGCGCATGTTTATGGGCGAGGCGTGGGGTGAAAGAGGTCATGCCTTGATGTCATTGCCGCCGGTTCAAAGAATCCAGTGTGATTTTCTGCCTCCGCTGGCCCCGGCCGGCGGCGGCCGCGGCGCCGATGCTTCAGCGCCGATCTGCCCAACCCCGTCTTTACCAGCGCGTGGCCGAGAATTTCCAGCCCGGAACTTTCTTCTGCATCTCGATTTCGTCGTTTCGTTCCTGCAAGCCGCAGCGTTTGAAATTTTCATGCGCCCGCGCGAGCGCCGGCCGGTCGAGTTCGACGCCGAGTCCGGGTCCCTTGGGCAGCTTCACGCAACCCTCCTCGATCTGGATGCGGCCGCCCACGATGAATTCCTCGGACTGCCACGGGTAATGCGTGTCGAGCGCGTGGGTAAGGTTCGGCATCGCCGCGCCGAGATGGGTCATGGCCGCGAGCGAAATGCCGCCGTGATTATTCGAATGCATCGAAACTCCGCGCCCGAAGGTGCGGCAATGGGCGGCGAGCTCCATGGAAGCGCGCAAGCCGCCCCAATAATGGTGATCCGTGAGAATGATGTCCTCGGAGCCAGTACGCGCGCTGCCGGGAAGATCCTCGAACGAGGTGGTACACATGTTTGTCGCCAGCGGGAGTTTCACGGCCGCCCGCACCGCGGCCATGCCCGCCTGACCGCGCACCGGGTCCTCCAGGTACTCCAGCACGCCTTCCAGCTGCCGTCCGTGCGTGATGCCCGTCTCCACCGACCACAGGGCGTTCGGGTCCAGCCGCAGCGGCACGCCAGGACCGAAGGCCTCGCGCAACGCTTTCATCGCGGCGACTTCCTGCGCCGGCTCAAAGCACCCGCCCTTCAGCTTGATCGATTTGAACCCGAACTCCTGCACCATCGCCCGCGCCTGGGCGACAACGCCCGCCGGATCAAGCGCCGCCTTCTGCCGCGCCGCGGCCCAACCCCGCGCCGCCGGGTCTGCGCCGAATGCGAGCGCGCCGCCGGCGCCTTCGTATTTGTAGAAAAGATACGCCGAATAAGGGACGCGCTCCCGCACCACGCCGCCGAGCAACGTGGCCACGGGGACGCCGAACGCCTTGCCTTCGAGATCGAGACACGCGACGTCGAAGGCGCTTTCGACCTGAACCAAAGCGCGCTGGTCCCACGGCTTGTCGCCCCGGGCGGCCGCCCCTTCGGTGCCAAAGTGTGAGCGCAATGCCGCGCGCAGCTGATGCCAGTTGAGTGGATCCAATCCCATCACGACGGACCGGGCCGCCTCCAGTTTCGCATTCGTGGCCGCGCTGCCTGGCACCTCGGCCAGTCCGGTCAGGCCGTTGTCCGTCACAATCTCCACCACTGTCCGCAGGCAATACGGCGCGTGAAGCCCCGCGGCGTTGAGCAACGGCGGGTCGCCCAACGCGACCGGCGTGATGTGCATTTCGGTGATACGCATGAAAGAAAGAGGACCGTGGGATCTGCCGGCCCCGCGGGACGCCAACGATCGCGCCCCGCCGCCGCGCGAGAGGGAGAAACAGAGCTGAGGGCAACCTCCCCCGCGGCCGGCTATTTCGCCCGCAACGTGCTCAGGATCGAGATCAACCCCGAGCGCACCGAACCGCCGTCGCTGCCCAGCGCCACAAAGGTGTAACCCAGATCGCGCACCATCGGCACCAGCGCGTTGTTGTGCACAAGAATGCCCGCGGCTTTCCCGTGTTTTTTCGCGGCATCGCTTACCTTGCGCAACGTCTCGACGAAGCGGGGGCTGTCCAGCTGATCCCGGATGCCCATGTTGTAGGACAAATCGGTGGGACCGACAAAGAGCACATCGGCGCCATCGACCGCCGCAATCGCCTCGATGTTGGCCACGGCCTCCGGGGTCTCGATCTGGACGACCGTCAGGAGGCGCTCATGCGCGTGCGCATAATACTCCTCGAAATCACCTCCGAAACCGGCGCCGCGGTTGAACTTCGCCACGCCCCGGATGCCGTGGGGCGGATAACGCATGGCGAGCACCGCCGCGCGGGTCTCCTCCACCGTGCTGACCCAAGGAACCATCACGCCCAAGGCGCCCATATCGAGCACCCGTTTGAACCGCGGGGTTTCGTTGGCCGCAATTCGCACGATCGGCACCGTCGGCGTCGCGGAGGCCGCGTGAAGCTGATGCAGTAGCGTGTCCTGCCCACCCGGCCCATGCTCGTGATCGATGAGGACCCAGTCGAATCCCACCAGGCCGGCGATTTCAACGGTCATCGGGGAGCCGAGGTTGAGGAAGGTGCCGCACAGCCATTCGCGCGCGAGCACCCGTTTCCGGAAGTCAGGGGGAAGTTTCATTTAGGATGGGTTTCGAGAAAGGCGGAGGGCAGGAATCGGGGTCACGGCATCATCGAATCACATTGAGGTATAAAGCCGGTAGAGCGCCTGGGTGCCGCAGTCCTCCCAGCCTTTGGCCGCGACCTGATCGTAGAGCTGCTTCGCACAAGCCAGACCGGGAACTTCGAGTTTCAATTCGGCCGCGCTTTCCAGGGCGATGCGCATGTCCTTGAGGATGTGCTTCACGTAAAAACCCGGCGCAAAATTTTCGCTCAAGGCCCGGGGGGCCAGATTCGTCATGGCCCAACTGCCCGCCGCCCCCCCGCTGATACTCGCATGCACCGCGGCCGGGTCCAACCCGGCCTTGCGCGCATAAGCCAGCGCTTCGCACCACGATACCATGCCCACCGCGACCGCGATCTGGTTGGCCATTTTGCAATGCTGCCCGGCGCCCGCCGCCCCCAGCAGCGCGATATTCTTGCCCATCAGTTCAAACAAAGGCTTCGCGCGGGCAAACGCCGCGGCCTCGCCGCCGGTCATGATCACCAACCGGGCCTCCTTCGCGCCAATGTCGCCGCCGGAAACAGGAGCGTCCAATGCGGCCAGCCCGCGTTTGCCCGCGGCTGCCGCGATGCGCCGGGCCAGGACGGGACTCGACGTTGTCATGTCGATCAACAAGGCGCCGGGCTTCGCGCGTTCCACAATTCCGCCGGCCCCCAAGTAGCTGGTCTCAACGTCAGTGGGGAACCCGAGCATGGTGATTACCACGTCGGCTCCGGCCGCGGCGGCGCCCGCGGAGTCGTGCCACACGGCGCCCCCATCCAGCAGCGCCTGCGCCTTTTCCTTGGTCCGATTATGCACGTGCAGGCGGTGACCGGCCTTTTGAAGATGACCAGCCATGCTGCGGCCCATGACACCGGTGCCAATGAATGCGATGGAGAGTGAGTCGGACATAAAGCGTAAGTACGGACGGAGGGTAAAACTCCCGCGATGCAAGATACTCAGCCGGTTGCGCGCGATACATTTTTCGAGGGACCGCCACGTGCGCGGCGCCAGGTTGCGCCGAATGCCTTGTGTGACACGCTGTCGGCGGAATCGGGGTGAATATCCGCACCCCTACCCTCGTCTCAGCTAAGCACGCGCCCCTCTCGGATTTTTATCCGGCGCCCCACCCACCCGCACTCCCATGAAAACTTTCCGAATCCTCACCGCCTTCGTTCTGGCCGGTGGCGCGTTCAGCCAAGGCCAACCCTCTGCCGCGCCATCAGTTGAGTTCATCGGAGCGGCCCCGCGTTCGGCGGAGGAACTCGATCAGCTCCTCGGCCCCATCGCCCTTTACCCGGACGCGCTCATCGCCCTCATCCTCCCCGCCGCCACTGCGCCCGCCGACGTGGTGCTGGCCGCGCGCTATTTGCGGGACGCCAACGGCCTGTCGCAGATCGAATCCCGCGCTTGGGATGATAGCGTTAAGTCCCTGACGCACTACCCCGAAGTCCTGCAGTGGATGGACCAGAATATCACGTGGACCGAGCAAGTCGGCGAAGCCTTCCGGATCCAACCCAACGACATGATGAACGCGGTGCAGCGGCTTCGCGCCAAAGCCCAGTCCGTCGGATCCCTGATTAATACACCGCAACAGCAGGTGGTCGCCCAGGCCGGTGTGATCAGCATTGTACCGGTGCAGCCGGAAATAATTTACGTCCCTCACTACGACCCGCAGGTCGTGTATATTTCCCAGCCGTATTATCCGGCTTCGTATTTACGTTTTAGCGCGCCGTATGCGACCGGACTCTGGCTCTCCTACGGCGTGGACTGGGATCGGCGTCGCGTATGCTATGTGCCACGGCCCGATCGCACCCGCTACTGGAATGATTATCGCGCTCACTGGAGCCGCCCCGCGCCGAATTTTCCTCGCGCCAGCTTCAATTACAACCAGAGCTATTTCCGGCCGTGGACACCGGGTTCCAGTCCCGCGTTTTCGTATCGGTCGTCCCCCCGTTCGATTCCGCGTCCATCGAACATCACCCCTCGCGCCATCTATAACTCTTCCCCAGAGCCGCGTACAAACCATTCACCCTACGGCTACACGACGGAAAACCACTCGACGTATTCGGGCGGCCGGATCACGCCGCCCCGCCCACCCGCGGCGCCGGCCAACAGTCGCACCTTCGCCTCTACATCGGCTCACACGACCATTCTCTCCGCTCCGTCGGTTCCGCCCCTGCCGCCGGCCCGTCCGATGCCCGCACCCGCCACAGTGGCGCCCTCCTCTTCCCGGCCCGCCACCCGAACCTACCGTTCCGGCGGCGGGGAGTATCGCACCGACCATCGCAGCCTGGACTATCGCGGGCCGCGTTTCGTTCCGATGAACCCGCCGACGCCCGCTTACCGTGGAGTTCCAGCCTCTCCTTCGGCAGCGCCAGACGCCCCACCCCGCCAAAGCACACGGTCAGGGTCGGGTTGGACGCGGCCAGCAAACCCTCCCCCTGCGAATAACGTGGCGGCCGCCCCGGATGCCCCTGCGGTCGCTCCCGCTGCGCCGGAAAGCTCCAGGCCCAATCCCACGGCGTGGGGTCGCGGCCGGCCGGGCCGCTAACGGCGCAAACCATCTCCGCTACGCTATCTTCAGCTGGGTAAGATCCTCCCGCGGTTTGGGCCATTTCAGTTTCAGCCCTTCCAGGGCGCGAACGGTCGCGTCGGCGATCACGAAATCGCGATACCAGTTGTGATCCGCCGGCACGAGATGCCAGGGGGCATGGGAATGGCTCGTCGCATTCAATGTGTCTTCATAGGCGACCATGTACTCTTTCCAGCAGCGGCGCACCTCGAGATCGCCTTTCGAAAACTTCCATTTCTTCTGCGGGATCACGAGCCGCTCCTCCAGTCGCTCCCGCTGTTCGTCGCGGCCGAGGTGGAGAAAAAACTTCAGCAGCACCACCCCATTCTCCGCGAGCATCCGCTCGAAATCCACGATCTGCCGGTAGCGGTCCTTCAGCGTGCCCTTCGACAGCTCGCCCATCACGCGTTCGACCAGCACCGCCTCGTAGTGCGACCGATTGAAAATTCCGATATTTCCGCGCCGCGGAACGGCATGGTGTACCCGCCAGAGGAAATCATGCGCGCGCTCCTCCTCCGACGGCGCCTTGAAGTTGGCGGTCTGAACGCCCGCCGGATTGACCTCTCTCAACACGCCGCGAATCGCGCCATCCTTGCCGCTCGCATCGAGGCCCTGGAAAAGCAGCAGCACCGCATTTTGCGAGTTGGCGTAAAGCAGCTCCTGCATCTCCCCAATGCGGCGCTGCAGTTCACCGACGCGCTGTTTCGTTTCCTTCTTGTCCAATTTCGCGGTGCACGCGGAGGAAAAATCCTGCAGCCGAATGGGAGGCTTGATGACCGTGGGTTGTGGGCGCATGCGACACCGACACCGGAAAGGCGCGGAAGGTGCGCGCCGCATTGTTGACTCTTCCCCGCGCCGCTGCGCCTTTCTGCCCGAGCATGCCGACCACTCCCGCTTCCGCCGCGCCCTTGGCGCCCCTCCCCGGAAAACCGGACGCCGATGCGGTGTTGGCACAGTTCCTCACCGCCACGAGCGCCCGCGGGCTGGAGCTATACCCCGAGCAGGAGGAGGCAATTCTCGAGCTCTTTGCCGGCCGCAACGTGATTCTCAACACCCCGACCGGCTCCGGGAAATCTCTCGTCGCCGCGGCATTTCATTTCAAGGCGCTCTGCGCGGGTGAACGATCGGTGTACACTTGTCCGATCAAGGCGTTGGTGAACGAAAAGTTCCTGGCGCTCTGCCGCGATTTCGGCCCCGAAAACGTCGGCATGATGACCGGTGACGCCAGCATCAATCCGCGCGCACCGGTGCTGTGCTGCACGGCCGAGATTCTGGCCAATATCGCCTTTCATCGCGGCGCCAATAGCGACATCCGCGCCGTGATCATGGACGAGTTCCATTATTATTCGGACGCCGAGCGTGGCACCGCCTGGCAGGCCCCCCTGCTCACGATGCCCCGGGCTCGCTTTCTTCTGATGTCGGCCACGCTCGGGGCCACGGAATTTTTCGAGCAGGAAATGACCCGCCTGACCGGCGTGCCTTCGATCACGGTGCGGAGCGATCGCCGGCCCGTGCCGCTCGAGTTCGAGTATTCCGACCAGCCGCTGACGGAACGCGTGGCCGACCTGCTGACGCAAAAACGCGCGCCGGTGTATCTGGTTTATTTTACCCAGCGATCCGCCAGCGACGCGGCGCAAAGCCTGATGAGCCTCAACGTCTGCTCGAAGGAGGAGAAGGCGGCGCTGCAGGTGGAACTCGAGCGCGTGCGTTTCACCAGCCCTTACGGCCGCGAAATCCGCCGCTGGCTGCGCCACGGGATTGGCGTCCACCACGCGGGCCTGCTGCCCAAATATCGGATTCTCGTCGAGCAACTCGCCCAGAAGGGGCTGCTCAAGTTGATCTGCGGCACGGATACGCTCGGCGTGGGCATCAACGTGCCGATCCGCAGCGTCGTGTTTACGCAACTGTGGAAGTACGACGGGAAGAAAGCGGCCATCCTGAGTGTCCGGGATTTCCGGCAGATTTCCGGTCGCGCCGGCCGCAAAGGATTTGACGACAAAGGCTACGTCATAGTCCAGGCGCCGGAGCACGTGATCGAAAACAAACGCGCGGAGGAAAAAGCGGCGAACGACGCGAAGAAGAAAAAGAAACTCGTCAAGCAACGCGCTCCCGAAGGCGCGGTGAGCTGGGACGCGAAAACCTTCGAGCGGTTGCGCACCGCACCCTCCGAGGAACTCGTTTCCCGCTTCGACGTTTCCCACGGCATGTTGCTGCTCGTGCTCGGCCGCGATTCCGACGGCTGTCGGGCACTCCAGGGCATTATCCGGGATTCCCATGAAACCCCGCACCGCAAACGCGCCCTGCGCAAACGGGCGTGGCAGCTTTTTCGCGCGCTCGTGGACCGCAAGATTGTCGAAATCGCACCCCCGGCTTTGCGCCCGGCGCCGCCGCCGATGCCGGAGGTCGCCCCGACGGCGGCGGAGCCCGGGCAGCGTACATCAGTGGCCAAACTGCGCGTTAACGTCGAACTGCAGGATGATTTCTCCCTGCACCAGGCCCTCTCGCTCTATCTCATCGACACCCTCCCGCTGCTGGCCGCCAACCAACAGAACGAAGCGCCCGACTACCCTTTCAATGTGCTCACCCTCTGCGAGGCCATCGTGGAGGATCCGGATGCGATCCTGCGCCGTCAGGTCGACAAGCTGAAGGGCGAAAAAATCGAGGAGATGCGCGCCGCCGGAATTCCTTACGAGGAGCGGATGGAAAAGTTGGAGACCGTGGAGCACCCGAAACCGCTGCGCGAATTTCTCTACGACACGTTCAATGCCTTTGCGGCCGCGCACCCCTGGGTGGAACAGGAAAACGTCCGCCCCAAATCGATCGCGCGCGAAATGTTCGAGCGCTACCTTTCGTTTTCGGAATACGTGCGGGAATACGGCCTCCAGCGCAGCGAAGGCCTGCTGCTGCGGCATCTTTCCCAGGTTTGGAAAGTGCTGAGTCAGACCGTGCCGGAAAACGCGAAAACCGCGGAGGTGATCGAGATGGAGGATTACTTTCGCGAACTCATTCGCGGCGTGGACTCGAGCCTGCTCGAGGAATGGGAACGCCTGCGCAATCCCGATTTCATCGCGGCGGACACCTCGGACAAGCCGACGCGGCCGGCGGCATTCGACATCACGCGTGACACCGCGGCCTTCCGCCGGCTGGTGCGGACGGCGATTTTCGGGTTCCTGCAGGACGTGGCGGCGCGGGATTGGGAAAGCGCCGGCGCGCGACTGCAGACCGGGGAGGCCGCCGTGGCGAACGAAGGTGAACCAGCCACGGCGGAGGCGCGGCGAATGGAGGCAGCCTTTACGGCTTATTTTGAAAGTCGCAGCCGCTTCCGCCTCGATCCCGAGGGCCGCTCGGCCAAACACACCTATTGGGCGGAGGATCCCGCCGCCGGCCAGTGGACGGTCGCGCAGATGCTGATCGATCCGGCGGAGCACAACGATTGGGAAGCGCGCTTTACCGTTTCGCTCGTGGAATCACGCGCGCAGAACCGCGCGGTGATGCAGTTCGAAAAGGTCGGCGTCGTGGGTGCGGCGTAAACCGCCGGCCGGCTCACCGCGCTGCCTTGGAGCGCGCTTTGAGCCGGGGAAGTATTTTTTTCCAACGCTTGCCCAGCGTGGTCAGCCGGGCCCGCAGCACGGGCGTCGCCTCGGCTTCGACTCTGAGGGAACGAGCGGCGCCATCACGGCCCGCAGCGTTGCTATTGGCCCGCGTCCGTCGGCGCGCGCTCGCGGTTTTTGCCCCGGCGGCCGGTGGGCGGCGGCGACCGACTTTGCGGGTTCGGGGGGAACGGGAGGAAGGGGTTGGCATTGAGGTATCGACCGCCCCAAGAGGAAAAGGTCGCCCCCGGGAAAAAAGGCTAAACGGCGAATTTTTCCGCAGGCTTCAACCCGAGGCGGTCGCCCGCGAAGCGCGTCCCCTCCGTGCGCGACCGCCACTCTCCCGGTTAGCACGGCAACCCTTCGCGAGCGAAAGGGGGGGCGCCGGTCACCGAACCGTAATGCGATCGCGGATCACCTCGAACGTCCCCTCCTTGATGCCTTGCACGCGCATCACGTCTTCGACGGTTGAAAACGGCCGGGCGTCAATGATGGCCTGAGCTTTAACCGGCCCGATCTCGGGCAATGCTTCCAATTCCGCGCGCGACGCGGTGTTCAGGTTCACCCGGCCTGCCGTTGCCGTCGGCGCCGCGCCGGAGCGAGCGCTCGGGCGACCCGTTGGCTCCAGCGCAGGTTCCGTGGAAGACTTCACGCTGCGGGTTTGCCCGGCGGCCGTCCGGGGGGTGGAAACCGTCACCTGATCCCGCAAAGCCGCGAGTTTCGCGGCCCCAATCCCCGGCACGCGGCTGAGGTCGTCCACGGAAGCGAACGGGCGGGCTCGAATGATTGCCTGCGCCGTAACGGGGCCGACACCAGGCAGCGCTTCCAAAATGGCCTCGTCTGCCGTGTTCAAATCGACGCGCAGCCCGGTGGCCTTCGCGGCCGTTGCGGATTTCCGCGCCTTCGCCGTGTCCGACCCGCCGCTCTTTGACTTTCCCGCCGATTTGGTCGCCGCAATCTCTTTGCCGGGCGCGGCGGCTTTTTTCCCTTTGGCCGTCCGCGCGACCGTCACGCGGTCACGCAATTCAGCATACTTGGCCGGCCCAATGCCCTGGACTTTTTCGAGCTCGGCCACCGATGAAAACGGTCGCGCCGCGATAATGGCGCGCGCCGTCGCCGGACCGATGCCAGGCAGAGCCTGCAGCGCGGTTTCGTCTGCCGTGTTCAGATCCACTTTTGCGGGACTGGTGGAAGAGGCT